>JBBDTH010000148.1:37591-83174 GCA_040904505.1 Rhodospirillales bacterium
GCCCCGGACGCCGCCGCACCCGTTGTATCTGCGCGCGCCCGACGTCAGCCGGCCGGGTCCGGCGCCGCGCGTGCCATGATCGTCTGTTCGCTCGCCCATGCCGGCGTCTTGGAGGCGCTGTATCGGGCCTGTTTTGAAACGCCCTGGCGCGAACGCGACATCGCCGAGATTCTGGCGATGCCGGGCGCCATCGGCTTGATGACGACGGCGGGCGAGACGCCCGTCGGCTTTATCCTGGCCCGGGCCGCGGGCGACGAGGGCGAGATCATTTCCGTCGGCGTCATTCCGGCGTCCCGGCGCCGGGGGTTGGCGCGCGGCCTGATCCGGGCGGCCGAGGCGGCGCTCCGCTCGGCGGGCGCGGACAGGGTTTTTTTGGAAGTCGCCGAAACCAACGGCGCGGCGCGCGCGGTCTACCGGGCTCTGGGGTACCGGGAGACCGGGTGCCGGCCCGGCTATTACCGGACGGCGCAAGGACCGGTCGATGCCTTGATTCTGCGCGCCGACCTCGCGGATTCGATTTAACGGGCTTCTTTTTTGACCACCAGCAGATGGACTCCGCCGGGGCCTTGCGCGGGCGCTTCGGCCTCCAGGCTGAGGACCGCGTGCCCGAGCTCCATGAGCGATTTCGGGACGTTTTCGAGCGGCTCCGATCCCTTGAGCCGGACTTCGGCGATTTGGCCGGGTGCCATGCGCTCGATCAACAGCTTGGTTTTCACGAACGTCAGCGGGCATACGTCCCCGGTGATATCGAGGCGGTGATCTATGTTTAGCGACGATTTAGGTTCGTAAAGTTGTTCCATGGTTTTTCTTGCGCTTTTTTTAGGTGTATTTATATATTATGAATAAAGCCAATAATGAAGCCAGAGGAAGTATTTTTCCATGACCGAAAAACCCGACGCCAGCGACGTCCTTGAACTGACGACCGAGATTGTGGCCGCCCACGTCGGCAACAACACCGTTGCGACCGGCGATTTGCCGCAGCTGATCCAGGACGTCTACAAAACCTTGCTCAACGTCGGCGGCGCCGTCGAAAACGGCGAACGTCCCCGCCCGGCGGTTCCGGCCAAAAAATCGGTCTATCCGGATTATATCGTGTGTCTCGAGGACGGCAAAAAGCTGAAAATGCTCAAACGCCACCTAAAGACGGCGTATAATATGACGCCCGAGGAATACCGGGAGCGCTGGGGGCTGCCGGCGGATTATCCGATGGTGGCGCCCAATTACGCGAAACACCGCAGTACGCTGGCGAAAAAAATCGGCTTGGGAACCAAGCCCCGGAACCGCCGCCGAAAGGCGGGATAAGCATAGGATAATCCCGGCCAATATGGTTTTATGGGGCACAACAAGGGTTGAGGGAGGCCCCCCGAGCGGGTATCGGTGAATGGCAGGCTCTTCGCGAATCGAAGAACAATGTATTGAAAAAGGCATGAAGATGACCGGCCAGCGCCGCGTCATCGCCCAGGTGTTGTCCACGGCGGATGACCACCCCGACGTCGAGGAAGTACACCGCCGGTCGATGGAGATCGATCCCAAAATCAGCATCGCGACCGTTTATCGGACGGTGCGGATGTTCGAAGAGGCCGGCATTTTGGAAAAGCACGATTTCGGCGACGGACGTTCGCGCTACGAAGAGGTGACCGACGAACACCACGATCACCTGATCGACGTCAATACCGGCAAGGTTATCGAATTTCAAAACGATGAAATCGAACGCCTGCAGGAAGAGATCGCGAAGCGTTACGGTTTCCGGCTGATCGGCCATCGGCTCGAGCTTTACGGCGTTCCCGTGAAGTCTTCCGCCAAGTCGAAGGGCGGTAAATAGGTGCCCGGCGGCGGCGCGCGCCGGCCCGGCAACGGATATGCGGCCTTTCTTGACTTTAGCGGTGCCGGTGCTAGTTTTTTACGCGCATGGTGGAGATAGCAGGATTGAATACTGCCTTGACTCGAGTCCGGTTCATTAGGGTCCTTAGAGCGTCTCTTGGCCGGTGCCGCGTCCCGAACCCTCCGGGCGGATTTTAGAGCGGTAACGTGGCGAAGAAGCTCCATATCAAAACTTACGGCTGTCAGATGAACGTTTATGACTCCGCCCGCATGGCGGAAGTTCTGGCGCCGCTCGGCTATGCACCGACGGACCGGCCGGACGATGCCGATATGGTGATTTTGAATACCTGCCATATTCGCGAAAAGGCCGCGGAAAAGGTTTATTCCGAACTCGGCCGGCTGCGTCAATTCAAGACGGCGAAGGAAGAAGGCGGCGGGACCATGATCCTGGCCGTCGCCGGGTGCGTGGCGCAGGCCGAGGGCGAGGAGGTTTTCGCGCGCGCACCGTTCGTCGACATGGTGTTCGGCCCGCAAACCTATCATCGCCTGCCCGAAATGATCGCGCGCGCCACCCGCGCCGCCGGCGGCGTTCTCGACCTGGATTTCCCGGCCGAACCGAAATTCGATTTTCTGCCGGCACCGTCATCGACGGGCGTGCGCAGTGCGTTCCTGACCGTTCAGGAAGGCTGCGACAAGTTTTGTACCTTCTGCGTCGTGCCGTATACGCGCGGCGCCGAGTTTTCGCGTCCCGCGCGCGACGTTCTCGCCGAGGCCCGCCGCTTGGCCGAAAACGGCGTGCGCGAAATCACGCTCTTGGGTCAGAATGTCGATTGCTATCACGGCGCCGCGCCCGGGGCATCCGCCGCCGGTTCCGACAACGGCGAATGGGGGCTCGGGCGCTTGATCCGCGCCTTGGCCGAGATCGAGGGCGTGGCCCGGCTTCGTTATACGACGTCGTATCCGGCGAATGTGGACGAGGCGTTGATCGCGGCCCATCGGGACGTGCCGGCGCTGATGCCGTTTTTGCATCTGCCGGTTCAATCCGGATCGGATCGGGTGTTGGCGGCGATGAACCGTCGCCACACGGCGGACGATTACCGGCGCTTGGTCGAGCGGTTGCGCGCCGCGCGCGCCGATCTCGCGTTGTCGTCCGATTTCATCGTCGGGTTTCCCGGCGAAACCGATGAGGACTTCGAACGGACCTTGCGCCTGGTCGAGGATGTCGGTTTCGTGCAGGCGTATTCGTTTTACTACAGCCCCCGTCCCGGCACGCCCGCGGCGGAGTACGGCGATCAGGTTCCGGCCTCCGTCAAGTCGGCCCGGCTTCAGGCGTTGCAGGCTTTGTTGAATACTCAGCAGCGGGCCTTTAACGAGAGCATGGTGGGCAAAACGGTGCCGGTGCTGTTCGACCGCCGCGGCCGCGCCGCCGGGCAATTGATCGGGCGCAGTCCGTATATGCAGTCGGTTCATGTCGCCGGTCCCGACGATCTTTTCGGCCGGATCGCCGATGTGCGCATCAACGCGGGATTCGCCAACAGTCTGGCGGGGGATTTGATCGACCCGAACGCCGGTCGATCTTCTTCTCCTCATGACGGCTCCAAGCCGGAAAGGATCTGCGCGTGACACCGTCGGCGAAATCGCCCGCAACATTGAAGAGGGCCCCGGGCGAACAAACAGTATCGGCGCCGATGCAGTTCGAGGACAACCGGCTCGCCTTGCAGCTTTTCGGATCTCATCATAGTCATCTGGCCCGTATCGAGCAAAAGCTCGACGTCAACATTAATGCGCGCGGCAATACGGTGACGATTACCGGATCGCCGGAAGCCGTCGAAACCGCCCGATCGATTTTGACGGGCCTCTATGCTCACCTGGCACGGGGGTCTTCGATCGGGTCGCAAGACGTCGATGCGGCCTTGCGTATGGCGCTGTTGGGCGACGGCTCGCTTGCGGAGGCGGACCGGACCATTCATACGCGCAAGCGCCCGATCATGCCACGTTCGCCGACACAGGCGGCCTATATTCAAGCCATCACCGATTATGCGCTCGTTTTCGGATTGGGGCCGGCGGGGACCGGCAAGACCTATCTTGCCGTGGCGAAGGCCGTGGAAAGCTTGGTGAAGGGCGAGGTCGACCGCATTATTTTGTCCCGGCCCGCCGTCGAGGCCGGCGAACATTTGGGGTTTTTGCCCGGCGATCTGCGCGAAAAAGTCGATCCCTATCTGCGCCCGCTGTACGATGCGCTGTACGATATGCTGCCCCAGCAACAGGTCATCAAGAAACTCGAGACCGGCGAGATCGAGGTCGCGCCGCTCGCCTTTATGCGCGGGCGGACGCTGGCCAATGCCTTCGTGATTTTGGACGAAGCCCAAAACGCGACGTCGGTTCAAATGAAGATGTTTCTGACGCGCCTCGGCGAAAATGCCCGAATGGTCGTCACCGGCGATTTGTCCCAGGTGGATTTGCCGAAGGGAACCCGCTCCGGTTTGTGGGAAGCCCTTGAGGTCGTCGAAAAAATCAAGGATATTGCGGTCGTGCACTTCAACGCGGACGATGTCGTGCGTCACCAGCTGGTAACCGATATCGTGAACGGCTATGCCGCGCTTGAAGAGAAAAAACGTACGGCCGAGCGCTACAGGACGAAACAGAATGCCAACGGCAACGACGACAGCTGACGGATTTTCCGTCGGCGTTGATGGCGCCGCCGACGTCGAGGTCGATATATCCATCGCGTGTTCCGAGTGGGAACGCGCGCTGCCGGATTTTCGGACGATGTGCCGCTCGGCCGTTGCGGCCGCGCTCGCCGCCGCCTCCCACGTTGTTGAAACCCGTGATGCAACCGAAGATGCGTCCCGCAACGCCCCTCATGACCTGTCGGGTGCGGAGATCAGCCTCGTGCTGACCGATGATGTTTTCATCCGGGATCTCAATTGCCGTTACCGGGATGTCGATCGGGCGACCAACGTTTTGGCGTTTCCCGGCGGCGAGACCGTCGGCCGGGTCGCGGGCGCGCCGGTTCTTCTCGGCGACGTCATCGTCGCCTATGAAACGGCGGCGGCGGAAGCGGCGGCGGAAAACAAAGCCTTGGCGAATCATGTGAGCCACCTCATCGTGCACGGAACCCTGCATTTACTCGGCTACGATCATCAAGCGGATAACGAGGCGGAAACGATGGAGGGCCTCGAAATCGAAGCCTTGGCATTATTGGGGATCGCGAATCCCTATGCGGACCCGGCATGAACGGTGTGAGGGTATATGACTGAGTCTTCCGAACAAACTTCGTCGCCGATATCTGACCGGCCCGAAACGGCCGCCGTCCCGCACGGTGCGCCGCCGTCATGTGGGAAGTCGTCGTGGGCGAAAACGGTGTGGGACCGGCTGAAAAATTTAACGGGACACCGGAACGGGGAAAACTCGGTCCGCGAGGCCCTCGAGGAGTTGATCGAGGAGCGCGAAGCGATCGCGCAGTCGCTCGATGAGCATGAACGCCGGCTGCTCGGAAACATTTTGGCGCTTCGGAGCCGGACCGTCGAGGACGTCATGGTGCCGCGCGCCGACATCGTGGCTATTCAGGCCGATGTGTCGCTGTCCGAACTGATTGACCTGGTGATCCGGGAGGGGCATTCGCGCATTCCGGTGTATCGCACGAGCCTCGACGATGCCGCCGGCATGGTTCATATCCGCGACATTCTGACCTGGCGCGGCAACGAGCGGGATTTTGCGTTATCGAAGGTCATGCGCGGCGTTCTGTTCGTCGCCCCGTCCATGCGGGTTCCGGAGTTGCTGCTCGAAATGCGGGTCAAGCGCTGTCATATGGCCTTAGTCGTCGACGAATACGGCGGCGTCGACGGGCTGGTCACGATCGAGGATTTGGTCGAGGAGATCGTCGGCGAGATCGAAGATGAGCATGACCGGATCGAAGAGCCCGAATTTTTCGAGCGCGCATCCGGCGAATGGGATGCCGATGCGCGCGTGACGGTCGAAACCCTGGAAGAAAAATTCGGTCCGTTCGTTACGGCCGAGGAGCGGGCCGATATTGATACGTTGGGCGGGTTGGTTTTCTCCTTGGCCGGGCGCGTGCCGGTGCGCGGCGAATTGATCGCCCATCCCGAGGGATTGGAGTTCGAGATCGTGGCGGCCGATCCGCGCCGCATCCGCCGGTTGCGAATCCGGCCCGCGAAAGCCAAACCGGCGGCGGTCGACTAAGCGATCATGGAACGCTTGTCTCGCATGCACCGACGGATAACCGGCCTTGCGGGATGGCGCCGGTGGGCGGTTGCCTTCGTGGCGGGGGGAACGGCGACGCTGGCGCTGCCGCCCGTCCATGCCGTTTTCATGCTTATTCCCGCCGCGGTCTGCCTCCTGTGGCTGATCGATTCGAGCCGGTCGCTTCGGTCCGCGTTCACCGCCGGGTGGTGGTTCGGGTTCGGCCATTTCGTTACCGGGCTGTATTGGATCGGGATTGCGCTTTGGATCAAAGCGGCGCAATTCGGCTGGCTGATTCCCTTCGCCGTTTTGGGACTGCCGGCGATTTTCGCCGTGTACACCGGAGCGGTCGCGGCACTGACCCGGCTGCTGACCCGGTCCGCGGGCGTGGCGCGCGTTTTGGCGTTTGCGGCACTGTGGACGGCCTTCGAATGGGTGCGCGGCTGGGCGCTGACCGGATTTCCCTGGAATTTGATCGGCACGGCCTGGGCTTTTTCCGATTCCATGATTCAACTGGCGGCGGTAACGGGCGTCTACGGTTTGTCGCTTGTCACGATGGCCGCGGCGGCGATGCCGGCGGTTTTGATCGAGCCGTCCCGGCCGGCACGGTTCGCGATTGCTGGCGCGGTTATCTTGATCGGCGGCATTTGGCTTGCCGGCGCCGTCCGGGTATCGGCCGCGGATGACCGGACCGTGGCGGGCGTGCACCTGCGCCTGGTCCAGCCGAATATCGCGCAAGACCAGAAATGGCTGCCCGAACGGCGCGCGGCCCACGTCATGAAGCAGCTGCACATGAGCCGTCAGGCGCCGGCCGCCGGGAACTGGGCGCCGACTCATGTGATTTGGTCGGAAACGGCGGTGCCCTACAACTTGGCGATCGAGAATGAGTTGCAACGAATCATCGGCGAGGCGGTGCCGAGCCGAGGCCTGATTATCACCGGCGCCCCGCGCACGACGCCGCCGGACAGCACGCCCTATCGGGTCTGGAACAGTCTGCATGCCCTCGACTCGAACGGCACGATCGTCGCGACGTACGATAAGGCGCATCTCGTACCGTTCGGCGAGTATGTTCCGCTGCGGGGCGTGCTGAAGATGGCCAAGATTACGGCTGGCATGGCGGATTTTTCGCCCGGCCCGGGCCCGCAGACCATTCGCTTGAAAGGTTTGCCGCCGGTGAGTCCGCTGATTTGTTACGAGGGTATTTTTCCGGGCCGCGTGATTACCGCGTCGGGGCCGCGTCCGCACTGGTTGCTCAACATCACCAACGATGCCTGGTACGGCCGTTCGGCGGGGCCCTATCAGCATTTCGCCGCCGTGCGCCTGCGGGCCGTGGAAGAAGGCATGCCGCTCGTCAGAGTTGCGAATACGGGCATTTCCGCGATCGTCGATTCGTACGGCCGGGTTACGGCCCGGCTGGACCTGGGTACGGCCGGAGTCAGCGATGGCGGCTTGCCGAAAAGACTAGCAACTTTAACGCCTTATGCCCGATTCGGCGATCTCGTCGCAGGGGTGCTCATCATCTTGGCCGGCGGGAGCGGCGTTTGGTTTTCGCGCCGGTCCAAGACCTAGATTATGTCGCCCGGGCATGCAACAAGCAGCAGGCGCGAGCTTATCCGTTCCGAATAAAATTTTCCGGGCCCGGCCCGGGCGAGTCGCTTCGGGCATCGTGACGCCGGTTTGCGAAAAAGCCCATTGACGGCTTCACCGCGAAACCCGCCCGCGAAGCCCGCTAGATCGGATCATGGTTTATCGGAAACACCATTTGGTTCCGACGAACCATGATCTGCTCTATTGTGGAAACCGCGTATATCGCACCCCTGTATCAAGATGTATTGACGTCATAGCCAGTCTGTGGTGTAGAGTACATACGATGTTATGCTTACCGCAGAGCGAACTGGTGACGATTTTTGTGGGGATGGATCGTTAAATTCAGTACGCGCCAATTTTATATCAAGATTAATTTCACAATGATCGTCAGGAACGGGAACCGGCATGCTTACAACCGTTTGCATGGATAACATGCAAACTTCTGTGCTTTGGCAGGGGCGAGAGGTATGGTTAAACGTAAAAAAATCCCGAAGCGTAAGAGATCGGGAACGATCAACTCAAAACGGAACAGCGGTAAAATCGCCGGTGAACCGCATCCGATCGATGTGCATGTCGGATCGCGTGTACGGTTGCGGCGGACGTTGATGGGGTTGAGCCAGGAAAAACTCGGCGAGGCCGTCGGGCTTACCTTTCAGCAAATCCAGAAATACGAACGGGGGTCAAACCGTATCGGCGCCAGCCGGCTTCACGAGTTCAGTCAGATTCTCAACGTGCCGGTTTCCTTCTTTTTCGAGGGCGCCGCCGATGACCGCGCGGTACCGTCACGCGCCGGGTCCGGGGGGAACGGCAAAAGGAAAATGTCCGATGAGGATTTTCTGCAAAAGCGGGAAACGCTGGAATTGGTCCGGGCCTATTACCGCGTTCCGGACCATCTGGTCCGCAAGAAAATATTCGAAATGGTCAAGGCCCTGGCCAAAAGCACCGGCGCCTGATCCCGGGGAAGTCGGCGGGTTTGCCCTTGACGGCTTGTCGAAAGCCTGCAAAAACTTGCGCCGCCGGGTTCGAGACTTCGGCTCCGTGGACGGATTTGGACTACTTGCCACCACGTAAAAGAAAGCGCTAAGTGGGCTCCTCTATGCGGCAACACACCGTTTAAGGCCCTGGTCCAAGACTCGAAAAGGATCACAAGGGAGAAATCTACTGTGTCAAAAAATAGCTATCTATTTACCAGCGAATCCGTTTCCGAAGGTCATCCCGACAAGGTTTCCGACCGTATTTCGGACGCTATTCTCGATGCGATGCTGACGGAAGAACCGGAATCCCGGTCCGGCCTCGAAACGCTCTGCACCACCAATAAGATCATACTCGCGGGCGAAACCCGGGGGCCGGCATCTGTTACGCCGGATGTCATGGAACAAATTGCGCGTTCGTGCGTACGCGAAATCGGTTACGAACAAGAGGGCTTCCATTGGCAAACGGCCGATGTCGAGGTTTTGGTGCATGCTCAATCGGCGGATATCGCTCAAGGTGTCGATGCCGCGGGCAATAAAGACGAAGGGGCCGGCGATCAGGGCATGATGTTCGGATATGCCTGCACCGAAACCGACGCCTTGATGCCGGCGCCGATTCATTTCAGTCATGCCGTTTTGAAGTCGATGGCCGAAGCCCGGCATGCCGGTACGCAGCCGGGACTGGAGCCGGACTCGAAATCCCAAATCACGTTGCTGTACGAAAACGATAAGCCCGTACGCGCGACGTCGGTCGTTGTTTCGACCCAGCACGGCCCGGACTTATCGCAAGAGGACGTGCGCGCGATGGTCCGCCCGCATGTCGAAAAGGTCCTGCCGAACGGCTGGATGTGCGACGAGGACCATTTTTACGTCAACCCGACCGGGCGTTTCGTGATCGGCGGGCCCGACGGCGATGCCGGGCTGACCGGCCGCAAGATCATCGTCGATACGTACGGCGGCCGCGCATTGCACGGCGGCGGCGCGTTTTCGGGCAAGGATCCCACCAAGGTCGACCGCTCGGCGGCCTATGTCGCGCGCTATCTCGCGAAAAACGTGGTGGCCGCCGGTCTGGCGGAGCGGTGTACCATTCAGTTGGCGTATGCCATCGGCGTGGCTAAACCGGTTTCGGTTTATATCGACACTCACGGCGACGTGCGCGTCGATCTCGACAAGCTTTCCGCGACCTTGCAGGAAATGGTCGATCTGTCGCCGCGCGGCATTCGCCAGCACCTGAAGCTGAATCGTCCGATTTATACGCGGACCTCGGCCTATGGGCATTTCGGCCGCGCGCCGGAGGCCGACGGCGGATTCTCCTGGGAGCGGACCGATCTCGTCGACGATCTCAAATCGGTGTTCGGGGCTCATTGAGGGCGGCCCCATGAGCGTGATCCCGTGAGCGTGATCCCGTGAGCGCGCGCTCGTGAACGCGGCCAAGCAAACACCGCCGCCGCCATCGCGCCCCCACTTTTATGGCCGGCGCCGGGGCCATAAACTCCGGCCCGGCCGGCAAAAGCTGCTCGAAACCGATTTTGCCCGCCGCCGGCTGACGCCGGCCGACGTCGAACGGACTCCGGGCGGTCTATTGCCGTCCCTTTTTGCGGTGCCCGTGCGCGCTGTCTGGTTCGAGGTCGGCTTCGGCGGCGGCGAGCATTTCGCCGCGCAGGCCGCGGCAAATCCGGATATCGGCTTTATCGGGTGCGAACCGTTCGTGAACGGGGTGGCGGCGCTGTTGGGCATGCTCGATCGCGCCGGCCTCGGAAACGCGCGCATTTTCGATGACGACGCCCGTCTCTTGTTGCCGGTTTTGCCGGAAAACAGCATCGACCGGGTGTTCGTGCTGTTTTCCGATCCGTGGCCGAAAAAGCGTCATCATCGCCGTCGGTTTCTGACCCGCCCGACTCTCGATCTTTTGGCCCGGGTCATGAAGGACGGCGCCGAGCTGCGTTTCGCGAGCGATCATGCGGGATACGTCCGCTGGGTTCTGGAGGAAATCCTCCGGCACCCCGATTTTTTATGGCCGGTCCAAAGCCGCCGGGATTGGACGGAGCCGCCGCCGGATTGGGCGCCGACCCGTTATGAAGCCAAGGCCCGGCGCCAGGGCCGGGCCGCAATCTACGTCCGCATCCGGCGCGCACCGCGCCGCGCCGTTTTAGCCGCCGCGCCGGGGTAATCGCAAAAATCCCTTGTTTTTCAGGTTTTCGCGGTTATATTTTAGGCGTGTTTCGAGATCAGTATTCTCGTTAGACCTAAGGCGAAGGGGTTTGATGGGGTGGGCCAGCGGCCCGCCTTTTGTTTTATGGGCCACCGGTAAGGGAAAAGGCCGTGGCGACATCGGAAGCGGGATTGAGCCAAGAGATCGAGCGCCTGATCGCGCCGACGATCGAGGAACGAGAATATTCGGTCGTTCGCGTGCAATTGTTGGGACAAAAGGAGATGCGCTTGCAGGTGATGATAGAGCGCACGGACCTGCAGCCGATGCAGGTGGAGGATTGCGCCTTGGTGAGCCGGGCGATTTCGGCCGTGCTGGACGCCGCCGATCCGATTCATGGGCGTTATGCCCTGGAAGTCAGCTCACCGGGTATCGACCGGCCTCTGACCCGTGCCGCCGACTTCGAGCGGTTCGCCGGGTACGAGGCCAAGGTCGAAATGGCGCGGGAGATCGAGGGCCGCAAGCGATTCCGCGGCATGCTGCGCGGCCTTCGGGACGGCACGGTCCGTTTGGATGTCGACGGCACGGAGTGGCGGCTGCCTTTCGAGGATATCGGCCGCGCGAAATTGGTGGTTACGGATGAATTGCTGGCCGCAGCAGGAGAACAGTAAGCGCTATGAGTGAAGCAAGAATGGAAAAAGAAACGGTTCATGCCCGCCCCGAGCTTTTGCAGGTGGCGGAAACCGTCGCCCGCGACAAAGGCATCGAACAGGCCGAAGTCCTGGAGGCGATGGAGCAGGCCATTCAAAAGGCCGGCCGGTCCAAATACGGTCATGAGCACGATATCCGGGCGGTGATCGATCGGTCGTCGGGTGAAATTTCGCTCGCGCGTTATACCGAAGTCGTCGATGAAATAGAAAACGAGACGACCCAGGTTTTGTTGAAGGACGCCAAAAAGAAAAAGGCCGATGCCACCGTCGGCGATTTTCTGGTCGATCCCCTGCCGCCGATCGATTTCGGGCGCATCGCCGCGCAAACGGCCAAGCAGGTCATCGTGCAAAAGGTTCGCGATGCCGAGCGTAAGCGCCAGTTCGCGGAATACAAGGACCGGATCGGCGAAGTGGTGAACGGCCTGGTCAAGCGGATCGAATTCGGCAACGTGATCGTGGATCTGGGGCGGGCGGAAGCCTTGTTGCGCCGCGACGAATGCATTCCGCGCGAGCATTTCAACAACGGCGACCGCGTGCGGGCCTACATCATGGACGTGCGCGAGGAGATGCGCGGTCCGCAGATTTTTCTGTCGCGCACGCACCCGCAATTCATGGCGAAACTGTTCGCCCAGGAAGTGCCCGAAATTTACGACGGCATTATCGAGATCATGGCGGTCGCCCGCGACTCCGGGTCGCGCGCCAAGATCGCCGTGGTATCCCATGATTCGAGCATCGATCCCGTCGGCCCCTGTATCGGCATGCGCGGTTCGCGCGTTCAAGCCGTCGTCGGCGAGCTTCAGGGCGAGAAGATCGACATCATCCAATGGTCGCCCGATCCGGCGACCTTCATCGTGAACGCGTTGGCACCGGCCGAAGTGGCGAAAGTCGTTTTAGACGAGGAAACGCACCGCATCGAAGTGGTGGTGCCGGACGATCAGTTGAGTCTCGCCATCGGGCGGCGCGGGCAAAACGTGCGTCTCGCCTCGCAGCTCTCGGGGTGGGATATCGATATTTTGACGGAGGCCGAAGAGTCGGAGCGCCGCTCCGAGGAATTCCGCTCGCGCTCGCAGGCTTTTATCGACAACCTCGATGTCGACGACGTGATCGCGCATTTGTTGGTGACGGAAGGTTTCACGTCGGTGGAGGAAGTCGCGTTCGTGCCGATCGAGGATCTGGTCGATATCGAAGGTTTCGACGAGACCATCGCACAGGAGCTACAGACCCGGGCGCGATCCTATATCGAAGCGCGCGACGAGTTGCTGGCGGAACGCGGCAAGGAACTCGGCATTCAGGACGATCTCGCCGCCCTCGAGGGACTCACGCCGGCGATGCTGGTGGCGCTGGGCGAGAACGGCGTGAAAAGCCGCGACGATTTGGCGGACTTGGCGAGCGACGAACTGCTTGAGATTTTGCCGGCGAAATCTCTCGGCGAAGAACAGGCCAACGCGATTATCATGGCGGCGCGCGCCCATTGGTTCGAAGGAGAAGACGCAGTTGCTCCCGGTGATGCCCCCGATAATACCGACGGGGCGTCGACGGACGACGCGGAAGCCGAAACGGCGAAGGCCGAGTAACGAAGACTTTGTGTGGAGGGGCGTTTTTGGTTGTAGCAGACCGCAACAAGGACCGGATCGTTGCCCGTAGGGACGAAGCGCGGGATGCCGAGTCGTCACACGACCCCGTACGCCAATGTCTTGCGACCGGCGCGCGGCGCGATAAATCCGAATTATTGCGTTTCGTCGTCGACCCGAACGGCGCCCTCGTTCCCGATTTGAAGGAACGCCTGCCGGGCCGGGGTCTATGGTTGAGCGCCGAGCGCGATATCGTTAAAAGGGCCATTTCCAAACGGCTGTTCGCCAAGGCGGCGCGGGCGGCGGTCACAGTGCCCGCGGATTTGTCGGAGCAACTGGAGCGTTTGTTGGTGCGCGGCTGCCAGGAACGGCTGGGCTTGGCGCGCCGGGCCGGACAGGCCGTCAGCGGGTATGAAAAGGCTCTGGCTCAGGTGCAAAAGGGCAAGGCGGCGCTGGTTCTCGTGGCCGGTGATGCCGGGGCAAATGTCCGGCAAAGCGGGCTTGGGACGGTCCTGCGCTGCGCTTTGACGGCCGATGAGTTGGGCGGCGTTTTCGATCGTGCTCGGGCGGTATATATTGCCTTGGCCCGTGGGCCGTTGACGGAAAGAATCCGCGTTGAATTGATGCGGTTGGCCGCCATTCGGGGGATCGCGATCGATGCCGCCGGCGGCGAACATAAGGAACGATTGAGAGCACATGGGTAATATGGCCGAGACGAAAGAAGAAAAAGAGAGCAAAAAGGAGAAGAAGCCGCTGACGCTGTCGCGGCCGGGCAAGCTCGAGCTGAAAAAGACGGTCGAGAGCGGTACGGTTCGTCAGAGCTTCTCTCACGGACGCTCCAAGGTGGTCGCGGTCGAGGTCCGTAAAAAACGCACATTTACGCAGGATTCCGACGGTCAAATGACCGAGGTGAAGCGCCTGTCCCAGGAGGCTCAGGACCTCGGGCTCGAGCAGGAGTCGAGCGACGCCGATGCGGAAGCCTCCGAAGCGACTCTGCGCTCGACGTCGATCGCCGGATTGACGGAGCAGGAAAAAGCGGCCCGGGTGCGGGCGTTGCAGGACGCGGGCAGCGGTTCGGATCAGGCGGCGCCGCCGCCGAACCGCTTCGAGCCGGTCAAGACGGACACCGCGGAAGAACCGCCGGCCGAGGAAACGCCGGCGGAAGGCCAGGAAGCCGCGCCGAAAAGCGCCGAAGCCCGCGAAAAGGAAGAGGAAGAACAACGCGAGCGCACCGAACGGGCAAAAGCGTCCGCCGCCGCCGCCGCCGCCAAGTTGCGCGAACACGAGACGGAGGAAGAAGGCGAAGCCAAACGCGCGCGCAGCCGCCCCGGCGTCAAGCCGGCACCGTCGTTGCGTCGCGGCGAACGCCGCCGGGCGGGCAAATTGACCATCACCACGGTTGTCGATGGCGAGGAAGCCGAGGAAAGAACCCGCAGCCTCGCCTCGGTGCGCCGCGCCCGCGAAAAGCAACGCAAGAAGGAACGGCAATCCCTACAGGACGATCCGTCGCAGAAAATTTTCCGTGAGGTTACGGTTCCCGAAACCATCACTGTTCAGGAGTTGGCGAACCGCATGGCGGAACGGAGCGTCGCCGTCATTAAGACCTTGATGAAAATGGACGTCATGGCGACGGCCAATCAGGTGATCGATGCGGATACCGCGGAACTGGTCGTGACCGAGTTCGGCCATAAGATCAAACGCGTCAGTGAATCCGATGTGGAAATCGGCCTCGGCGGCACGGGCGACACGCCCGAAACGCTGAAATCCCGCCCGCCGGTCGTGACCGTGATGGGCCACGTCGATCACGGCAAGACGTCGCTGCTGGACGCGTTGCGCGAAACCGATATCGTTTCGGGCGAGGCCGGCGGCATCACGCAGCATATCGGCGCCTATCAGGTCACAATGGCCTCCGGCGACAAGATCACCTTCATCGACACGCCCGGTCACGCCGCCTTTACCGAGATGCGTTCGCGCGGCGCCAAGGCCACCGATATCGTCGTGCTGGTCGTGGCCGCCGATGACGGCATCATGCCGCAAACGATCGAGGCGCTGGATCACGCCAAGGCCGCCGGTGTGCCGATCATCGTCGCGATCAATAAAATGGACCGCCCCGACGCAAATCCGCAACGGGTGCGCACCGATCTTCTGCAGCATGACATCGTCGTCGAGGAAATGGGCGGCGAGATTCTGAATATCGAGGTTTCCGCCAAGGCAAAAACCAATCTCGACAAGCTCGAGGAAGCGATCCTGCTGCAGTCCGAGATTTTGGATCTCAAGGCGAACCCGGACCGCCCCGCCGAGGGCGTCATCATCGAGGCGAAAGTGGAGCGCGGCCGCGGGTCCGTGGCGACCGTTCTGGTCCAGCGCGGCACGCTGAAGGTCGGCGATATCGTGATCGCGGGCGGCGAATGGGGCCGCGTGCGCGCCATGCTCGATGCCTACGGTACCGAAATGGCGGAAGCCGGTCCGTCGATGCCGGTCGAAATTCTGGGCCTGAACGGCACGCCGGCGGCCGGCGACGAAGTCGTCGTGGTCGACAGCGAAAACCGTGCCCGGGAAGTGTGCGATTTCCGTCAGCGCAAGGAGCGCGAAAAGAAAGTCGCCGCCTCGGCCCGCGGTACGCTCGAACAAATGTTCGAGAAAATCCAGGACGGCAGCGTCGAGGCCAAGGAACTGCCCGTCGTCATCAAGGCGGACGTCCACGGTTCGGTCGAGGCGATCGTCAACGCGCTCGAGGGCATGAGCACCGAGGAGGTGCGGATCAAGATCCTGCACGCCGGCGTCGGCGGGATCAATGAATCCGACGTGATTTTGGCGCAGGCCTCGCAGGCCTTGATCATCGGCTTTAACGTCCGGGCCAATCCGCAGGCGCGGACGTTGGCGCGGCGGGATAATGTCGAAATCCGGTATTATTCGATCATCTACGATTTGACCGACGATCTGAAAAAAGCGCTGTCCGGGTTGTTGGCGCCGACGATTCGCGAACGCATCATCGGCAACGCGGAAATCCTCGAGGTCTTCAACGTGTCCAAGGTCGGCAAGGTGGCCGGTTGCCGGGTTACCGACGGCCAGGTACGCCGGGGCGCCAAGGTTCGGCTGGTGCGCGACGACGTCATCATTCACGAAGGCGATCTGGCGCAGCTCAAGCGGTTTCGGGACGACGCCCGCGAAGTTCAGGCCGGTAACGAATGCGGCATGGCGTTCGCGAATTATCAGGATATCAAGGTCGGCGACACCATCGAGTGCTTCGAGGTCGAGGAAATTACGCGGGAACTCTAAGGCCGCCCGCGCCGGCGCCTTTTTATGCGGTCCCGAACGGTCGCCCCCCTCTCCCCATGCTTTCCAAGCGGCCGTTTCCGTTTAGGATCTTTTCAATGCATCAAACGAACGCGAAATCTCCGTCGCAGCGCCAACTTCGGGTCGGCGAGGAAATCCGTCATGTCCTTGCCGATATTTTCGAGCGCGGCGAGGTCCGCGATCCCGGCCTTCACGGCGTTTCCGTCACGGTCACGGAAGTGCGGGTCAGCCCGGACCTGAAGAAGGCGACGGCTTTCGTGCTGCCGCTCGGCGGTACCGTGGACCAGGCGCGCGACGTCGTCGGGGTGCTGACGCGCGCGCGGCCTTTTTTGCGCCGCCGCCTGGCCAAGGCGGTCCGGTTGCGCCACGTGCCGGAGCTTGAATTCAGTGTCGATGACTCGTTCGATCAGGCCGGCCGGATCGACCGGCTGTTGCGCGAAGCGCGCGCGACCGGGCCGGGCCGCGACGCATCGACCGATGAGCCGGGCGACGATCATGGCGCGTAAGCGTCGCGGCATCCCGATTCACGGTTGGCTGATTATCGACAAGCCGGCCGGAATGACCTCGAATGCCGTGGTCGGGGCGGTCCGGCGCCTGACGAACGCGGCCAAGGTCGGCCACGGCGGCACCCTCGATCCGCTCGCCACCGGCGTGCTGCCGATCGCGCTCGGCGAGGCGACCAAAACGGTTTCCTACGTCATGGATGCGCTGAAATCGTACCGGTTCACCGTGTGCTGGGGCGAAGCCCGCGATACCGACGATAGGGAAGGCGCGGTGATCGCGACCGGCGACGTCCGCCCGACGCGCACCGGCATCGAGGCCGCCCTCGCCGCCTTTCGGGGCGATATCGCGCAAATTCCGCCGCGGTATTCCGCGATCAAGGTCGCGGGCCGGCGGGCGTACGATCTGGCCCGGGCGGACGAGGCCGTGGAATTGGCGCCGCGCACCATTCATATCGAGCGGTTCGATTTGATCGACATACCCGATCGCGACCATGCCGTGTTCGAGGTCACGTCCGGGAAAGGCGCCTATATGCGGAGCCTCGCCCGGGATTTGGCCGAACATCTGGGCACCTGCGGGCATATCGCCGTCCTGCGCCGACTCGCGGTCGGCAAGTTTACCGCGGAAGGCGCAATTTCCCTGGATAATCTGGAGAAGCTCGGGCATAGTGCGCCGCCATCGGACTTCCTTTTGCCGATAGAGACCGCGCTGGCCGACATCCCGGCGCTGGCCCTGACGGAAGAGGAAGCCCGGCGTCTTCGCCTCGGGCAGCCGGTTGCGGTCTTGCCCGTGGCCCGGCGAACCTCGCTGCAAGATGTGCCGAAAGACTCCGTCTTATGTGCCATGACTGCAGGGAAGCTGGTGGCGATGGCGCGGATACAGGGCGGTGAAATCCGCCCGGTGCGTGTACTGAACATCTAGCATCATAGGAGTATACGATGTCGATTACCGCAGAGCGGAAGCAAGAGCTCATTAAGGAATACGCTACGAAAGAGGACGATACGGGATCGCCCGAAGTTCAGGTCGCTATTTTAAGCGAACGCATTCAGAACCTGACCGAGCACTTTAAGACCCATATCAAAGACAATCACTCGCGCCGCGGCCTTTTGATGATGGTCAGCCAACGGCGGCGGCTGCTCGATTACCTAAAACGAAAAAGCAATGATCGTTACGAGCAGGTGGTGAAGCGGCTCGGCCTGCGCCGTTAGTATGTCGCCGGTTTTGCTGCTGATTTTTGGAAAAGATCGAATCGTGAATTTTGTGTCCGTCGGGAAACGATTAAACGGTAGCCCTTGGTTTCCGGGGACGGATGTTTTGGAGCCTCTTACCGAGAGGACTTCGCGCACGGTTGCGCGAAGGTGTTTGTAGGGCGTCATTTGGGTGCGCGAGCGGGGCCGGGGATATGGCCTTAACCGCCGGCGTTTTGGCTGACGCTTCGTATGGAAAGAAGGAAGAAGAAGATTATGTTTAAAGAGTATCGCAAAGAGATCGATTGGGGAGGACGCAAACTCGTTCTCGAGACCGGCAAGATTGCCCGTCAGGCCGACGGCGCCGTCATGGCGACCTACGGCGAAACCAAGGTGCTGTGCACGATCGTCGCCGAACGGACGCAACGTCCGGGCATCGACTTTTTCCCGCTGGGCGTGCATTACCAGGAAAAAACCTATGCCGCCGGTAAGATTCCGGGCGGCTTTTTCAAACGCGAAGGACGCCCGGCCGAACGCGAAACCTTGATTTCGCGCCTGATCGACCGTCCGATCCGGCCGTTGTTCGTCAAGGGGTTCAAGAACGATACCCAGGTCATTTGCACGGTCATGTCGCACGATCTGGAAAACGATCCCGATATCGTCGCCATGATCGGCACGTCCGCCGCCCTGACGATTTCCGGCGTTCCCTTCATGGGGCCGATCGGCGGCTGCCGCGTCGGCTACATCGACGGCGAATACGTCCTTAATCCCCTGCTCGACCGGATGCCGTCGAGCCGACTGGAACTGATCGTCGCCGGCACCAAGGACGGGGTATTGATGGTCGAATCCGAGGCCCAGGAGCTTTCCGAGGAGATCATGCTCGGCGCCGTGACGTTCGGCCACGAGGCGCTTCAGCCGGTGATCGACGGCATCGTCGAGCTTGCCGAAGCCTGCGCCAAGGCACCGATGGATCTGCCGGAAGAGCCGGAAGGCTATCGGGAGCTCAAGACCCGGGTGGCGGGTCTTGCCGAAGCCGACCTGCGGGCGGCCTATGCCGTGACCGAGAAGCTCGAGCGTCAGAACAAGGTGTCCGCGACGAAGGAACGCGTGAACGCCGCGGTGACGGAAGATGGCACATTCGAGGAAGGGTTTTTGGCGGAATATCTGCCGGAAGTCTTCAAGTCCCTCGAAAAGGATATCGTCCGGCACGACATTCTGAAAACCGGCCGGCGGATCGACGGGCGCGACACCCGCACCATTCGTCCGATCGTGTGCGAAGTCGGCGTTTTACCCCGGGCGCACGGCAGTGCGCTGTTTACACGGGGCGAAACCCAGGCCTTGGTGGTCAGCACGCTCGGCACCGGGCAGGATGAAGCGCGGATCGATGCGCTGGCGGGCGATTACCGCGAGCATTTCATGCTGCATTACAACTTTCCGCCGTATTCGGTCGGCGAAACCGGCCGTATCGGCGGTACCGGGCGGCGCGAAGTCGGCCACGGCAAGCTTGCCTGGCGCGCGGTGCGTCCCCTGTTGCCGAGCAAGGAAGAGTTTCCCTATACCATCCGCGTCGTTTCCGAGATTACCGAATCGAACGGCTCGTCCTCGATGGCGACCGTTTGCGGCGCGTCCCTGTCGCTGATGGATGCCGGTGTGCCGTTGCGCCGCCCCATCGCCGGCATCGCCATGGGCCTCATCAAGGAAGACGACGGCGTTGCCGTGATGTCCGATATCATCGGCGACGAGGATCATCTCGGCGACATGGACTTCAAGGTCGCCGGGACCGATCAGGGCATCACGTCGTTGCAGATGGACATCAAGATCACCTCGATCACCGAGACGATCATGAAGGACGCCCTGGCACAGGCCCAGGAAGGCCGCCTGCACATTCTCGGCGAAATGGCGAAGGCGATCGATTCGTCGCGCGATGCCGTCAATCAGCATGCGCCGCGAATCACGGCGTTCAAGATCAACCCGGATAAGATCCGCGACGTCATCGGCCCGGGCGGCAAGATGATCCGCGAAATCACCGAAGAGACCGGTGCCAAGATCGACATCGAGGACGACGGTACGGTGAAGGTCGCCGCCGTCGACGAAGATGCCGCGAATGCCGCGATCGAGTGGATCAAGGGCATCACGGCGGAACCCGAGGTCGGCGCGCTTTATACGGGCAAAGTGGTCAAAACCGTCGATTTCGGTGCGTTCGTCAATTTCATGGGGTCGCGCGACGGCTTGGTCCATATCAGCGAGCTGGCGGATCATCACGTGAAAAAAACCACGGATGTCGTCAACGTCGGCGATACGGTCAAGGTCAAGCTCGTCGGGGTCGACGATCGGGGCAAAATCAAGCTCTCGATGAAGGTCGTCGATCAGGAAACCGGCGAGGAAATCAAGGCCTCCTAGAGCGGCTCTAGGCATCGTCAAAGCGGAAATTTCCGGTCGGGCCCCGTAAACCTCAAGGTTTGCGGGGCCCGACGGCGTTCGGGTGTGGCCCTGCCGCCGGGACAGGGTATTCCGGGCCGGGCCAGACTGGTATCGACTTTCTGGGTATTCCGTATATATTTTGAGCCTGTTATAGAAATGGCGCCCCGGTCGATGCGGATGGGGCGGTCGGGAGTAGGCTTGAATCGAGCATGGATATAAACATTTCGAGCAATAAGAGTAATTACACATTCGAAGACCTGCTTGAGTGCGCGCAAGGCAAGCTCTTCGGAGAGGGTAACGCCCGGCTGCCGATGCCGCCGATGCTGATGTTCGATCGCATCGTGAAAATCACGGAGGGCGGCGGCCAATACGGGCACGGCGAAATCGTCGCGGAAATGGACATCAAGCCCGACCTTTGGTTTTTCAAATGCCACTTCGAATCCGATCCGGTGATGCCCGGGTGCCTCGGGCTCGATGCCTTGTGGCAGTTGGTCGGCTTTTTCCTGGGATGGGTGAAGGAACAGGGCAAGGGCCGCGCGCTCGGCGTCGGCGCGGTCAAGTTCTTCGGCCAAGTGCTGCCGACGGCGAAAAAATTGACCTACCACATCGATATCAAACGGGTCATCCGGCGTAAATTCGCCCTGGCCATCGCCGATGGCTTGATGAAGGTGGACGGCAAGCCGGTTTACGAAGCCAAGGACATGCGCGTCGGCGTTTTTACGTCCACCGACGATTTTTAATATTGGCGATCGATTAGGAAACCTCCATGCGGCGTGTTGCCATAACCGGCTTGGGAATCGTCTCGAGCATTGGAAACGATAAACAGCAGGTCGTTTCGTCGTTGCGCGAGGGCCGTTCGGGAATCGTTTTCTGCGAGGAATACAAGGAACTCGGTTTTCGCAGCCATCTCCACGGTTCGGTCAAGCTTGATATAGACGACCATGTGGATCGCAAGGTGCGCCGTTTCATGGGCGACGGCGCGGCCTATAATTATATCGCCATGGAACAGGCGATCGCGGACTCGGGGCTTTCCGGAGCGGATGTTTCGAACGAACGGACCGGGATCATCATGGGCTCGGGCGGTCCGTCGACCAAGGATCAGGTCGAGGCGGCCGACATCGCGCGCTCGCAGGGTCCGAAAAAGGTCGGACCGTTCAGGGTGCCGCGCACCATGTCGAGTACCAACTCGGCAACGCTGGCGACGCCTTTTAAGATCAAGGGATTTAACTATTCCATCAGTTCCGCGTGCGCCACCAGCGCGCATTGCATCGGCAACGCCGCCCAGCTCATTCAATGGGACAAACAGGATATCGTGTTCGCCGGCGGCGGCGAGGAATTGCACTGGACCCTGAGCGTTCTGTTCGACGCCATGGGCGCGCTGTCGTCCAAGTATAACGGCCAGCCGGACAAGGCGAGCCGGGCGTTCGACAGGGACCGGGACGGTTTCGTGATTTCCGGCGGTGCCGGCGTCGTCGTGCTGGAGGAATTGGAGCACGCGAAGGCCCGGGGCGCGAAGATTTATGCCGAGCTCGCGGGCTACGGCGCCTCGTCCGACGGGTTCGATATGGTCCAGCCGTCCGGCGAAGGCGCCGTGCGGTGCATGCGCATGGCGATGGAAGGCCTCGATGTTCCGGTCGATTACATCAACGCCCACGGCACCAGCACGCCGGTCGGCGATACCCGCGAGCTTGAAGCGGTGCGCGCGACCTTCGCGGACCGCAACCGGATTCCCTATATCAGTTCGACGAAATCGCTTGCCGGGCATTCCCAAGGGGCAACCGGCGTCCATGAGGCGATCTATTCGTTATTGATGATGGAAAACAATTTCATCTGCGCTTCGGCCAACGTCGATACTCTCGATGCCGCCGCCGAAGACGTTCCCGTCGTGCGCGAGCGTATCGACGACATTCAACTCAACTGCGTTTTGTCCAATAGTTTCGGTTTCGGGGGGACGAACGCGGCCCTGGCCTTTAAACGGTATGAAGCCTAGCGTTTAAACCGGCGAACCTTACTCTGCATGAATCGTCCTTTGGCCGCCGAAAGGCCGTCGTCTGTCTGGAACCATGATCGCAACACACGCAATAATGAACGGCAAGCGGGGCCTCGTGCTGGGGGTCGCGAACGATAAATCCATCGCGTGGGGAATCGCCGCTGCCGTGAGCCGACATGGCGCGGCGTTGGCGTTTACGTATCAAAACGACGCGCTTGAAAAGCGGGTACGGCCATTGGCCGCCTCGGTCGGATCGAACGACGTGTTTGCCTGCGACGTGGCGGTGCCCGGTTCCCTGGAGGCCGTGTTCGGCGCCGTCGGCAAGGCGTGGGGCGGTCTCGATTTCGTCGTTCATGCGATCGCCTATTCCGATAAGCAGGAATTGAAGGGGCGCTACGTCGACACCAGCGCCGAGAACTTTCGCCATACCATGGAAATCTCGTGCTACTCGTTCACGGAAACGGCGCGCTTGGCGGCGCCGTTGATGAAAAACGGCGGCAGCCTGATCACCTTGACGTATTCGGGCGCGAGCCGGGTCATGCCGAATTACAACGTCATGGGTGTCGCCAAGGCCGCGCTCGAAGCCAGCGTGCGCTACCTCGCCGCCGATCTCGGGCCGGCCGGAATCCGGGTCAACGCGCTATCCGCCGGTCCCATGCGGACCCTGGCCGGCAGCGCGATCGCCGATGCCCGGGCGGTCTATCGGTGGAACGCGGAGCATGCGCCGTTGCGCCGCAATGTCAGTCTCGAAGAGGTGGGCCATGCCGCGCTCTATCTGTTGAGCGACCTGTCGAGCGGCGTGACCGGGGAAATCCATTATGTCGACAGCGGCTACAACATCATCGGTGTTGCCGGTCCCAAGCCGGTCCAACCGGATGATCCGACCCGGTAATTCGGCTAAAAATAGAATTACTCCAAAAAATACTTTACTATATTGAAATCGTACCTATTTTATGTTCTAATTCGTGACCTCATGAGGGCCCGGCATGGGCGGAGTGAAGGTTTTGAGCCTATGACTCAGGATATGACCCAGGAAATCAACAACCCGGATTCCAACGGCAGACGCCCTTACAGCGACGTCATCGAGCGGTTGCGTTCGGTCGGCCTGCGGCCGCCCCGCCCGCGGGTGGGGTTGGGGAAAATGCTGTTAGACGGCCGCGACCGGCATCTTACGGCGGAAAAATTGCATGCCGAAGCGCAAGCCGCGGCCATCCCCGTGTCTCTGGCCACGGTCTACAATACGCTTCATCAGTTTACCGACGCCGGACTGCTGCGCGAAATCGCGGTCGATGCATCGCGCTCCTATTTCGACACCAATACCGCCGACCATCATCACTTCTTTTTCGAAGAAACCGGATACCTCGAGGATATCGACGGCGATCGGGTGGCCATTGCCGAGCTGCCGGAACCGCCGGCGGGAACCCGGATCGAGCGGGTCGACATCGTCGTGCGCGTCTCCGGCAAAACCTAGCATTGTGAAACAATAGTTATTTTCAATGCACTATCCTATAATTTAGAATAATTCAAAAAACTGTTGACTCGACACGAGCCCGCGCGCATAGTGGGCGCGTATCATCTTTACCGCCTGCACGGGCGAAGGTTTCAACGAACGAGCACAAGGGAGTTAATCATGGCATCGTTAAAAGGCAGCAAAACCGAAGAAAACCTGAAAGCGGCATTCGCGGGCGAGTCCCAGGCCAATCGCCGGTATCTCTACTTCGCGCAAAAAGCGGATATCGAGGGATATAACGACGTTTCGACCGTTTTCCGCTCGACCGCCGAAGGCGAAACCGGCCACGCGCACGGCCACCTCGAGTTTCTCGAAGAGGTCGGCGATCCGGCCACCGGCGAGCCGATCGGCGCCACGAATCTGAACCTCAAGGCGGCGATCGCGGGCGAAACCCACGAATATACTGATATGTATCCGGGCATGGCCAAGACGGCCCGGGACGAAGGGTTCGACGAAATCGCCGATTGGTTCGAGACCCTGGCGAAGGCCGAAAAATCTCACGCCGGCCGTTTTCAAAAGTCTCTCGACACGATGGGCTAAGGCCTTAATCGGACAAGCGGACATGACGGCGGGGGGTTCGGCGGCGAATCCCCCGCCCTTGTTTCAGGGGCGTCCGTCGAAATCTCGCCGGGCGGTATGATCCTTTCGGGCGCCGTTTCGGGTGAAACGAGGAAAGAACTAGGGGAACGAACATGAGCACGACTCAAAGCGGAGAAACGATGTCGCGCGAAGGCAGTTTGGATGCGCCGGTGCGTCATCCCATTCCCTGGGAAGATGCCGATTTTTACGATCTCGAGAAATTGGACGCGGAGCTGCGCCGGGTTTTCGATATCTGCCACGGTTGCCGGCGGTGTTTCAATCTGTGCGACAGCTTTCCCCGTCTTTTCGAGTTGATCGACGACAGCGAAACCGGCGAATTGGAATCGGTCGACAGCAAGGATTTCAAGCCGGTCATCGATGCGTGCACATTGTGCGATATGTGCTTCATGACCAAGTGCCCCTATGTGCCGCCCCACGAATTCAATTTGGATTTTCCTCATTTGATGCTGCGCCATCGCGCGGTCGAAAATAAAAACGGTAAGGTGCCGTTCGGCAAGCGCGAGCTCACCAAAACGGATCGCAACGGCAAACTGTGTTGCTCGATGGCACCGGTCGCGAACTGGGCCGGTAAACGCGGCAACGGTCTCACGCGTCCGGCGATGCAGGCGCTTGCCGGCGTGCACAAGGATGCCGAACTGCCGCAATACCAAAGCAAAACGTTTATGGATATGGCGCAATCGCCGCCCGAGATCGATGCCGCGGCGCCGGCCCACGGCCGCAAGGCGGTGATCTTCGCGACCTGTTTCGCCAACTTCAACAGCCCCGCCATCGGCACGTCCGCGCTGACTATCCTGGCGAAAAACGGCGTCGAGACCGAGGTCGTCTACCCGCGCTGCTGCGGCATGCCGCAACTCGAAAACGGCGATATCGCCGCCGTGGCCGAAAGTGCACGTGAAGTCTCGGCCGAACTGAAGGGCTGGATCGACAAGGGCTACGACGTGATATCGCTGGTCCCTTCGTGCACGCTGATGATGAAATTCGAATGGCCCCTGATCGTGCCGGACGACGACAACGTCAAGCGTCTGAGCAAGGCGATGTTCGATATCGACGAATACGTCGTCGCGATCGCCAACAAGGAAGGCTTGGCGGACGGACTGACGCCGCTGGACGGCGAGGTGACGGTTCATATCGCGTGCCATGCGCGCGCGCAAAACGTCGGTCAAAAAGCGGTCGAGCTTTTACGCCTCATCCCGGACTCCAAGGTCAACGTCATCGCCCGGTGTTCGGGCCACGGCGGCGCCTGGGGCGTCATGAAGGACACGTTCGAGGTCGGTATCAAGGTCGGCAAGCCGGTGGCGCGCCAGGCCGCGAAAAACAAATCGGCGTATCTCGTTTCGGAATGCCCCTTGGCGCGCGAACACATCATGCAAGGAATCGAAATGTTGGGGGAGGAAAACCCGGCCGAACGCGCGGTGCAGCATCCCATTCAACTGCTGGCGCGCGCGTACGGTTGCTGAAAGGCGGAAAGACCATGGAAGGATCAATGACGATGGCAAAACGAGAAATCACCCGCGGCGATCTTATGTCGATGGACCGATACGGCCGGGAACGGGCCGATCATCGCCGCCGGATGACGGAACTCAAGAAGAACCGCCGCGTCGCGGTCGGTCCCGACGCGACCTTCTATTTCGAGAACTACGACACCATGTGGTATCAGGTTCATGAAATGCTCCATGTGGAGAAGGGCGGCGAGGCGCAGATCGACGATGAGCTTTCGGCGTACAATCCGTTGATTCCGAACGGCCAAGAGTTCGTGGCGACGCTGATGTTCGAGATCAACGATGAAAAGCGCCGCGCCGAGGTGTTGTCCCGTCTCGGCGGCGTCGAGACGACGATCGCCTTTACCGTCGACGGCGAAACCGTCAAGGCGGTTCCGGAACACGATGTCGAACGCACCACGGCGGCCGGTAAAACCTCGTCCGTGCATTTCCTGCATTTTCCGTTTACCTCGGAGCAAGTCGCGAAATTCAAAAAGCCCGGTGCACGCATCGTTCTGGGCATCGAACACGAGAACTATACGCACATGACCGTGCTGTCCGAAGCCGTGCGCGCGAGCCTGAGCGAGGATTTCGACTAATTTAATCGGCGCCGGGCGGAGAAAAATCGCCGCCCGGGGTTACATTCCGGAGCGCAGGCGGTATAATACGGCATGCTTTCGTTCTGAATTTTAGCAAAACGGCCGCACCGATGGGGGCATCCCGGAGGGGCGGCCGTTTTGCATTTCTGTGTTATCCTATGTTTTAGCGGTAATGCTCGGGATTCATTAAAACAGTAAAAGAGTTATGTGCGGAATTTGCGGTGAAATAAGGTTTGATTCGGGCGCGGCGTCCGTCGACGCCGTGCGGGCCATGACGGCGTCCCTGGCGCCGCGGGGGCCCGATGCGTCCGGTACCTTCGCCCAGGCCCGGATCGCTTTCGGGCACCGCCGGCTCAAGGTGATCGACCGGTCCGAACAGGCTCAGCAGCCGATGGTCGATTCGGCACTCGGTCTGGCGATCGTCTACAACGGGGCGATCTACAATTACCCGGCCTTGCGCGAGGAACTGGAGGCCAAGGGCTACACGTTCTTCTCGCACGGCGACACGGAAGTCATTCTGAAGGCGTATCACGCCTGGGGCGCGGCGTGCGTCGAACGTTTCAACGGCATGTTCGCGTTCGCGATTTGGGAACGCGACACGGGCCGGGTGACGCTGGCGCGCGACCGGCTCGGCATTAAACCCCTGTATTACAATCGCACGCCGGCGCGGTTGCGGTTCGCATCGACCTTACCGGCGCTGCTGAAAACCGGTGGCGTCTCGGGCGATATCGATCCCGTCGCCTTGCATCATTACATGACCTTTCATGCCGTCGTGCCGCCGCCTTATACGATTCTGAAAGACGTCCGCAAGCTGCCGCCGGCAACGGTGATGACGATCGAGCCCGACGGGCGCATCGACGAGCACGTCTATTGGCGGCTGCACTACGGCCCCCGGGACGGCGACGGCGCGCGCGGCGAGGAAGACTGGCAGGATATGGTGTTGGCATCGCTGCGCCAAGCCGTCGAGCGGCGCTTGGTCGCGGACGTGCCGGTCGGCGCGCTACTGTCGGGCGGCCTCGATTCGAGCCTGATCGTCGGCTTGCTGCACGAAGCGGGCACGTCGGACCTCGAAACGTTCTCGGTCGGTTTCGAGCGCGTCGATGACGAACCGGGCGATGAGTTCAAGTATTCCGATATCATCGTCGATCGGTTCGGTACCAAGCACCATAAGATCATGGTCGAATCCGAGAGGCTGTTGGGATCGCTGCGCGATTGCATCGGCGCTATGTCCGAGCCGATGATGAGCCACGACGCGATCGGTTTTTACTTGTTGTCCCAGGAAGTGTCGAAGCACCTGATCGTGGTGCAAAGCGGCCAGGGCGCCGATGAGGTGTTCGGCGGCTATCATTGGTATCCGCCGTTGCTCGGCAGCAACGACGCGGCCGCCGATTACACGCGCGTGTTTTTCGATCGAAGCCACGAAGAATTTTGCGAGGCCGTCGAGGGCGATTACGCAAACGGCAACCACAGCGCCGATTTCGTCGATCGTCATTTCGCGCAACCGGGCGCGGACCGCCCCGTCGACAAGGCCTTACGCATCGATACCACGGTGATGCTCGTCGACGATCCGGTCAAGCGGGTCGATAACATGACGATGGCCTGGGGCCTCGAGGCGCGGGTGCCGTTTCTCGATCACGAAGTGGTCGAATTGGCCGCGCGGGTGCCGGCGGAACTCAAAATCCGCGAGGGCGGCAAATGGGTTCTCAAGGAGGCCGCGCGGCGCGTCGTGCCGAACGAGGTCATCGACCGGCCTAAGGGATATTTCCCCGTGCCCGCCCTGAAATATCTGGAAGGGCCGGCCCTGGAATTCGTCTGCGACGTTCTGAACGAGCCGGCGGCGCAGAATCGAGGATTGTTCCGGCGCGATTATCTCAACACCCTGCTGAAATCGCCGAAAGACCACATTACGCCCCTGAAAGGCTCGAAGCTTTGGCAGATCGCGTTGCTTGAATCCTGGTTTCAAGAGCACAATTTGTAAAACGGAGACGTGTTATGGCGACGTCTAAACCGCACACCAACACTCACCGCATCGAGCGTCGGAGCATGTCGACGCTCAATACGTGGGCGCCCGGCTCATCGGTGCGCTCGGAGACTAAAAAAAAGAAGAATGTAAGCGTCGAGTGCGGGTGGGGGCGTTTGATCTTCGCCCATACGTTCGACAGCAACGAAGCGCTGTCCAAAACCCTGCGGGCCGAAAAGGAAGGCTGCCGGGATATTGCATTCTATGTTCGCGATCCGCACGTCGTCCTGTCGCTGGCGCCACAGGAATTCTTTCTCGACCCGTCGCATTCCTATCGTCTGTGGTTCGATCAATACAAGCCCTCGTATCACAAGCCGGCCGGTTTCACGATCAAACGACTGCGCGACGAATCCGAAGCCAAGCAGGTCAACCGTATTTTCACCGCCCTGAAGATGGCGACGGTGGACCGGAAGTTCGTGATGAAAAAAGCCGCGTCGCGCGTTTTGAATATCCTTGTGGCCGTCGATTCGGAAACCGGCGATGTCATCGGCACGGTGACGGGAATCGACCATAAGCAGGCCTTCAGCGATCCCGAGAACGGCTCCAGTTTGTGGTGCCTGGCGGTCGATCCGCAAACCACCCGGCCCGGCGTCGGCGAGGCCCTGGTGCGTCATTTGGCGGAACGCTTTCACGCGCAGGGGTGCGGGTTCATGGACCTATCGGTCATGCACGACAACCGCCGCGCCATCGCGCTGTACGAGAAGCTCGGGTTTCAGCGCATCCCGGTTTTTACCCTCAAGCACAAGAATCCGATCAACGAACGCCTGTTCATCGGTCCGGGCCTGAAGGAGAAATTGAATCCGTACGCCGAGATCATCGTGAACGAGGCGCGCCGCCGGGGCATCATCGTCGAGGTACTCGATGCCAAAGCCGGGTATTTCTCGCTGTCGTTCGGCGGCCGTACCGTCGTCTGCCGGGAATCCCTAAGCGAATTGACCAGCGCCATCGCGATGAGCCGCTGCGACGATAAGGCGGTTACCCGCCGCCTTCTGGTGGCGGCGGGGCTTCGGGTTCCCGATCAGAAGGAGGCCGGCGACGCGGATGAAAACCGAGCGTTTTTGGAGAAATACGGCAGCATCGTGGTCAAGCCCGCGCGCGGGGAACAGGGCGCCGGCGTGAGCGTCAATCTGCACGAGCCGCAAGCCGTCGCGCAGGCCGTCGAGGACGCCAAACACGTATGCGACCGGGTGCTGCTGGAGGAATTCGTCGAAGGCATGGATCTGAGAATTATCGTGATCGATTTCGACGTCGTCGCGGCGGCGATCCGCAAGCCGCCCGCGATCATGGGGGACGGCAACCGCCGGATCGAGGAGCTGATCGAGCGGCAAAGCCGCCGCCGGTCCGCGGCGACCGGTGGAGAAAGCCGCATCCCGCTCGACGAGGAAACCCGGCGGTGCGTGGGCGAGCAAGGATACGCGCTTGAAGACGTGCTCGAATACGGCAAGACGATGTGCGTCCGCGAGGCCGCCAATCTGCACACCGGCGGCACGATCCACGACGTCACCACCGATTTACATCCGGACCTCAAGCGCGCGGCCATCCGGGCGGCCCGCGTGCTCGATATTCCGGTTGTCGGACTCGATTTTATCGTGCCGGCGGTCGAGCGGCCGGAGTACGCCATCATCGAGGCCAACGAACGCCCCGGCCTGGCCAACCATGAGCCGCAACCGACGGCCGAGCGGTTTATCGATCTTCTGTTTCCCCAAACGGTCCCAGCCTGATTGACGGAGTATTGAATGCCCAACGATGCGACAGCGCCGAGGTTTAAAGTACCGGCGATCGATATGGATTACGTCCAGCGGGTTTTGCTGCGGCTGCTCGAGACTCCGAGTCCGACCGGTTTTACCGACTCCGTCGTCAATGTCGTTTGCGAGGAATTGACGGCCTTGGGAATAGAACACGAACTGACGCGCCGGGGCGCGATTCGGGCGAACCTGCCGGGCGAGCAGTATGTTCCGGACAAGGCCATCGTCGCCCACCTCGATACCCTCGGCGCGGTGGTCAAGAATCTGAAATCGAACGGCCGCTTGGAAGTGGCGCAGACCGGCACCTGGTCGCCGCGTTTCGCCGAGGGCGCGCGCGTGACGATCTTCAGCGATTTCGGCATGACTACGCGCGGCACCATCCTGCCGTTCAAGGCGTCCGGGCACGTGTATAACGAGGAAGTCGATAGTCAGCCGACGACCTGGGAAAATCTCGAAATCCGGATCGACCGGCACTGCCACACCGAGGCGGACCTCCGCGACGCGGGCTTCAACGTCGGCGATGTCGTCGCGATCGATACCCGCCATGAAATCACGGACACCGGCTTCATCAATTCGCGTCACTTGGACGATAAGGCCGGCGTCGCGGCGATGCTGGGAGCGGCCAAGGCGATCAAGGAATCCGGCGCCAAGCTGCCGGTCGACTGCCACTTGCTGCTGACGATTTCGGAAGAAGTCGGCGTCGGCGCCTCGCATGTTCTGCACGGCGACGTTTCGGAAATGGTGTCGATCGACAACGGTACCATCGCGCCGGGGCAGAATACCTGCGAATACGGCGTCACGATCTGCATGCAGGATGCGAGCGGCCCCTACGACTGGCATCTGACCCACGCCTTGCTTCAGTTATGCCGGGATTACGGCGTCGAACACAGCCGCGATGTTTTCAAGTATTATCATAGCGACGCCGCCGCTGCCCTCGAGGCGGGAAACGACATTCGCACGGCGCTGGTGTGCTTCGCACTCGATGCCTCGCACGGATACGAGCGCACCCATATCGATTCCCTGAAATCGCTGGCGACGCTGCTGGTTCTGTACATGCAAAATCAGCCGGCCGTGCCGCGCGATCGCATGCAGTTGGGGCCGCCCGAAGGGTTCCCCGGTCAATCGGACTCGCCGGAAGAGAAGGAGTAAGAGTGCCGGAAACCGGCCCGCGCGAGAAGGAATCGTCAGCGTAAAACTTCGTTCGGGTAAGCGCCCCAGAATTCGATTTTCCTAAGCCACCCGCTGTATTTACCGGCGTCCGCTTGGCACCAATTGGAGGCACCGGGGCAGGATTTCAGCCGGACGATGACGCCTTTTTCGATCTTCGCGACCGGCTTGCTGTTGATATCCGGCTCGCTCCTGAGGGTGCGCAGGGCCCCGGTGACGATCGCGTAGCGCCGGCCCGAGAGCAAGCCCTGGTGGACCCAGCCCTGGGCGCCTTCCCAGTCGCGTATTTGACGCCAGGTTCCGAATTCCGCGATGATTTCGACCGGCAGGTGCTGGCGCCGGTACAGCCATTCGATGGGATACTGCACGCCGGGCCCGGTGCGCAGGTTTATTTCGGCCGCCCGCAGCGACACGAATCGCGGCAACGGCAAGCCGGTTCCTTGACGAAGCGCCTGGCCGTGGGCGTCGACGGGCATCGCGGGCGCGAGGACCACGCCGATCAAGGCTCCGATGATCGCTGCCCGCGTTCGGCGTAGCATGCGCCGGGTTATCCGATGTAAAAGAATCATGCGTCCGGTTTTTTAGCGGCTCGTTTCTTCCCGAATATCTTCTATTATAGTATCGAGGCCCTTTCGAGAGCGTTAAAGGCCGGTGCCGGGCCGGAATTTTGGCTCGGCTCGGGAGTATACCTCGAAAAGCCGTGGTTTCAGGCTGTTTCGAGCGCCTGTTTTTTTGAACAAGGCGGGTTCGTGTTGTTTAAGGCGGGCGGCCCGGGAGATGAGCCGGGGCGGCCCTGGAGTGGAATCGTTGATGTCGGATACGTTGGAGAAGACGGGAAAGAACAAGACAAAACCCCGGGTCGTATTGACCCGCAAACTGCCCGATGTGATCGAAACGCGCATGATGGAACTGTTCGACGTCCGGCTAAACCCCGACGATGCGCCCCTGAGCGACGCGACGCTGAAGGACGTCATTCGGGATGCCGACGTGCTGGTGCCGACGATTACGGACCGGATCACCGCCGATGTCATTGCCGCCGCCGCGCCGTCCCTGAAGCTGATCGCGAACTACGGCACCGGCATCGATCATATCGACCTGACGGCGGCGCGCGCGCGTCAAATCGTCGTGACCAATACGCCGGATGTGCTGACCGAGGATACCGCGGACATGACGATGGCGCTGATCCTGGCCGTGCCGCGGCGCTTGTGCGAGGCCGAACGGGTGTTGCGCGCGGGCGCCTGGAAAGGCTGGTCGACGACCTGGATGCTCGGGCACCGGATCAACGGCAAGCGTCTCGGCATCATCGGCATGGGCCGGATCGGCCAGGCGGTCGCCCGGCGCGCGCGCGGGTTCGGCCTGTCGGTCCATTATCACAACCGCAATCGGCTGCACCCCGATGTCGAGGCGGAATTCGAGGCGACCTATTGGGAAAGCCTCGATCAAATGCTGGCGCGCATGGATATTGTCTCCGTTAATTGTCCGCACACGCCGGCGACCTATCATTTGCTGTCGGCGCGCCGGTTGCGCCTGTTGCGGCCGCAGGCCTATCTGATCAACACCGCGCGCGGCGAGGTCGTCGACGAGGTGGAACTCGCGCGGCTTCTCAAGGAGGGCAAGATCGCGGGCGCGGGGCTCGACGTCTACGAGCACGGCTCGGCGGTCAACCCGAAGCTGCTGCAACTCGATAACGTGGTTTTGCTGCCGCATGTCGGGTCCGCCACCATCGAAGGGCGCATCGACATGGGCGAGAAGGTCCTGATCAACATCAAGACCTTCGTCGACGGCCACCGGCCGCCGGACCGCGTTCTCGCCGACGGCTTTTAGAGCCGTCCCGATCAACCGTTCTGACAAAGGAACGACGACCGTGGCTTCACAGCCTTCCGTTTCCGCCGCCCGCGCGCTTACCGGCGATGACCGTTCTGGCCTCTCCGGCCTCTCCGGCCTCTACGTGCTGCCGGTTCCCTACGCCGATCCCGTCACGGCCTTCGCGCCGTTCGCGGCGCAGCCGTTCGCGGCGTTTCTCGACAGCGCCGGCGCCGAGGCGCACCGATTCGAGCGCAACCGCTTCAGCTATATCGCGACCGATCCGTTCAAGACGATCCGCGCGGCGGGCGACCGCACCCTTGTTGACGGCGTGCCGTCGCTGGACGATCCGTTTACGGCGTTGGCGGCGGAAATGGCCCGGTATCGGCGCGCGTACGAAGAGGCGCCGGTGCCGTTTCGAACCGGTGCGGTCGGGTTCTTCGGGTATGAATTGGGCGGGCATCTCGAACGCCTGCCGGCTCCGGCGGGCGACGAACTCGGTTTTCCCGACATGGCCGTCGGGCTGTACGATACGATTGCCGCCTTCGATACGCTGGAAAAGCGCGCGTGGGTTCTCGCCGCCGACATGGCGCCGGCGCGCCCGCCCGCCTCGATACGCGCCCAGGCGATGGCCGCAGCAATCGCGAAAGCCGCGCCGTCGCCGCCGGTCGACCGGACGGCTTGGGGATCGTGGACGCCCGACATGACGCGCGCGCGCTACGAGACGATGATCCGGCGCGCCATCGAGTACATATACGCCGGCGACGTGTTTCAGGTGAACCTCACCCAGCGTTTCCTCGGCCGGTTCGACCGGCGGGCCGACCCGTTCGCGCTGTACCGGCGCCTGCGCGCGCTCAATCCCGCGCCCTATGCCGCCTTTTTGCGCCCCGATGCCGAGAGCGCCGTGGTCTCGACCTCGCCCGAATGCTTCCTGCGCCTGACGGCCGAAGGGCAGGTGGCGACGTGGCCCATCAAGGGGACATGCCCGCGCGGCAAAACTCCCGAAGAGGACGCGGCCCTGGCGGCGGCGCTGCAACGCAGCGACAAGGACCGCGCCGAAAACCTGATGATCGTCGATCTCCTGCGCAACGATCTCTCGCGGGTCTGCGCCATCGGCTCGGTCGAGACGATAAAGTTGTTCGCGCTCGAAAGTTTCGCGAACGTCCACCACTTGGTGTCGGAAGTGCGCGGCGATTTGATGCCGGGCACGGATGCCGTCGATCTGTTGCGCGCGACCTTTCCGGGCGGTTCGATCACGGGCGCGCCGAAAATCCGCGCGATGGAAATCATCGGCGAGCTGGAACCGGTGCGCCGCGGCCCCTATTGCGGCGCGATCGCCTGGTTCGGCTTCGACGGCGCGATGGAGGCCAGCATCGTGATCAGGACCTTGACGGTCGCGGGCGATCGGGTGGCGGCGCAGGCCGGCGGCGGCATCGTCGCGGATTCCGATCCGGCCCGGGAATACGCCGAAACGCTCGACAAAATAGGGCCGCTGCTGCGCGCCCTCGATCCTGCTTATGGAGGCGGCTCATGAAGATTTATCTCAACGGCGCGCTGCTGGCCGTATCGGACGCCCGCATCGATCCGTTCGACCGGGGCTTTACGCTGGGCGACGGTTTGTTCGAGACCCTGCGCGTCGAGAACGGCGTCGCGAAACGTCTCGATGCGCATTTGAAGCGTCTGCGCCGGGGCGCCGGTGTCCTCGGCATTGCCGTGCCCGTGAGCGACGACGATCTGATGCATGCCCTGGCCGCGACGATCAAGGCCAACGACGTCGACGAGGGCCGGGCCCGCCTGACCCTGAGCCGCGGGCCGGGCGTGCGCGGGATCGACATTCCCGACGAGACGCACCCGACGCTGACGATTACGGCGGTGGCGCGCGTGGACGAGGGCATCAAGCCGGTGCGCGCGATCATCGCCGAGAGCACCCGGCGCAACGAATTTTCCCCGCTCGCCTCGATCAAGTCCTTGAACTATCTCGATAACGTTCTCGCCCGGCGGGAAGCGACGGCGGCCGGCGCCGACGACGCGCTTTTGTTGAATTCTATCGGTGCGGTGACGGAATCCACGATTGCGAATGTGTTCGTCGCCGTCGACGGCCAGATCGTCACGCCGCCCGTGAAGGACGGTGCCCTGCCCGGCGTCATGCGCGCCGACGTGATCAAGGCCACCGGCGCGTTCGAGCAGACTCTCGCCCCGCACGCGTTCGGCCAGGTTTCCGAGGCGTTTCTCACCAACAGCCTGGGGATCTATCCGCTCGTCGAAGTCGACGGTAAGAAAATAGGCACGGGCGAACCGGGGCCGGTCTGCAAAAAACTGCAGGCGCTGGTTTAACCTGTCATCTATTCCGCGCTTCCGCCGCCAACGCGATCTTTCTCAATCCATCCAGAATCGGCTCGACGGTCGGGGCGGGCTTGTCGGTCGCGGTGACGAGATAGACCGTGCGCGCGAACGCTGGCGCGTTATTGACGCGGAACAGTTTGCGGTTGCGAATCATACGGCGCACCAGGCGCGCGGGGAAATAGCCGCTGCCGCCGAAGCGCAGGATGAATTCGAGCGCGACGGTGCCGACGCTGAAGTAGAGCCCCGGCGGCTTCAGGTCCGGCCAGGCGAGCGTGTGACCGCTGCGGAACTCCGGCCCCCAATCGACGAACACGTAGCCGTCGCCGAGGGCGTGTTTACCCGGCACGGGTGGCGCGTTTTTGCCGCCGCGCGGCGGGCGCCGGGTGCTCACCAGGATGATTTTCTCCTCGAACAGCTTCTCGACGGAGAACCCCGGATTGATCGAAGGCGAGTACACGACCGCGAGATCGAGCAGGCCGTCGGTCATCTGGCGCATCAGGCTGTCGTTCGAGCCGATCTCGGCGTGTACCGCGATGTTCGGATGCTGCGCGCGCAGCCAGCCCAGCCAGCTGACCATGACGTCGTCCCAGTGGCTGATCTGCGCGCCGATGTTGAGGCGTTCGATGTAGTTTTCGGGGAGCGCGATCTCCTGGCGCGCCTGGCCCCAGATGCGCAGGAACGCGGCGGCGTGACGGCTGAAGCGCTGGCCCGCGGCGGTCAGGGCGACGCCGGCGCGGCTGCGCACGAACAGCGGGCAGCCGAGCCGGTCCTCGAGCGTCTTGATGCGCGCGCTCACCGTCGATTGGGTGACGGACAGCCGTTCGGCCGCCTGCACGAAGTTGCGGGTCTCCAGTACGGCGATGAAAGTGCGGGCGTGTTCGACGTCCATTTCATTAACGGCTTGTAATGTTTCGTAACGTTTGCGTGAGCGCTTTTGCGACAGAGAAACCGAAAGCCGCGGAAAACTCGGGGGCGGATCATATATCGAAATTATCGATATAAACAATCGATTATATTCATTTGATAAATTTAGGGGCCGATCCCATTCTTCGCGCGTCGGTCGCTGCCGGCGGCACGAAGATACCGCGAGGACACTTCGATCAAGCCGGCTTGTCAAAGGGGCGGCCGAGAACCGCGCCGGAAACGGCGCTTATCATGGAGTCTCAAATGAGCACGAAGTTTATTTACCCCCTGGCTTTGGTTGCGTTGATGGCGTTCGGTTTCACGACCGTCTCCGCCCCCGCTTTCGCCCAGGAAGAACCCGCGCAGCAGGAACAGAGCGCCCCAGAGGGCGGTGAAGGCGGCAGCGACTAAACTCATCGCCTAAAACATGCGCGCCCCGATACGCGCGTAAGACAAATGGGCCGCCCCGGCAACGGGGCGGCTTTTTTGTCGGAATAACGGCGTCAGATAAACAGGACCGCGCCGTCTTTCGAGGCCGCGTTGAGGAAGCTCACCACGCCGCCCTCGGCAAAATCGATATCCGCGCGCAGATCGTCGCGGGTGAGGTTCATCGCGCGCAGGCCCATCTCGCACACCATGAACGCGACCCCGAGCTCGATGCAGGCGCTCATCAACTCCTCGAAGGTGGCGACCCGGTTCGCCTCGAACCGCCGGTCCATCGCCCGGCCGGTTTCGTTGCCGCCTTTCCCGTCTGTGCTGACGGGCATGGTTTGCCACGGCGCGACGCCGTTCGCGTCCGGCTTCATGACCGCGCGGCAGGCCTTCATGGTGAAGAACAGCGTCGCCGGCGTATTGCTGGCGGCCGCGGCACTCGCCATCGTGAGCGCGTAATGCACCTTGTCGAATTCGCCCGAGAACACGACGATGGCGAGCGAGTCCGGCTTGTCGGTGTCAGCCATGGATCGATAAATCCGTGATCGTGGGGGCGGTGCCGCAGAGCGGGCAGTCGGGATCGCGCTTGAGCCTCACCTTGCGAAAGGTGGTGCCGAGGGCGTCGCAAATCAGCAGCGAGCCCGACAGGCTGTCTCCGATCCCGAGAATTTCCTTGAGGATTTCGGTCGCCTGCAGGGAGCCGATTACCCCGCAGAGCGCGCCCAACACGCCCGCTTCCGCGCACGAGGGGATCTGCCCGGGCGGCGGCGGCTCGCGAAACAGGCAGCGGTAGCAGGGATGATCGCCGGGCTCGTGCGCCTTGAAGGTGGCGAGCTGGCCGTCGAAGCGCAGGATCGCCGCGCTCACCAGCGTCTTCGCGGCAAAATAACAGGCGTCGTTCACCAGAAAGCGCGTCGGGAAATTATCGCTGCCGTCGGCGACGATGTCGTAGTCCGCGAACAGGCCGGGCGCATTTCGGGCGTTCAGGCGTGCGTTGTGGGCGATCAGGGTCACGTCCGGGTTGACGCGCGCGAGGGTTTCTTTCGCGCTCAACACCTTCGGCATGCCGACGCTGTCGGTGCCGTGCGCGATCTGGCGCTGCAGGTTGGAAAGATCGACCGTGTCGTCGTCGATCACGCCGATGGTGCCGACTCCGGCGGCGGCGAGGTACAACAGGACCGGCGAGCCGAGTCCGCCGGCGCCGATCACCAGCACCTTGGCGTTCAGCAGCTTCTCCTGGCCGGTGCCGCCGACTTCGCTCAGCAGGATGTGGCGCGCGTACCGCTGAATCTGAGGTTCGGTAAAATCCATGGTCATGCGTGCCGGCTGTTGACTCGGTTATTGAACCGCGAGGCCGTCGTAAAGCTCCGTCGAGAGATAACGTTCCGCCGAAGACGGCAGGATCGCGACGATCCGCTTGCCGGCCATTCCGGGCCGTTGGCCGACTTCGAGTCCGGCGGCGAGCGCCGCGCCCGAGGAAATGCCGCAGGGCACGCCTTCGAGACGGGCGGCTTCGCGCGCGACGGTGAACGAGGTTTCGTTGCCGATCCGGATGATCTCGTCGATCACCCCGGTGTTCAGAATCTTCGGCACGAACCCGGCGCCGATGCCGGCAATTTTGTGGACCCCCGGCACACCGCCCGAGAGCACCGGGCTGTCTTCGGGTTCGACCGCGATGATTTGCACGTCCGGCTTGCGCGCCTTGAAGACTTCGCCGATGCCGGTGATGGTGCCGCCGGTGCCGACGCCGCTGATGATCACGTCCAGCTGCCCGCCGGTGTCCTGCCAGATTTCCTCCGCCGTGGTGCGCCGGTGGATTTCCGGATTGGCGGGGTTCTCGAATTGCTGGAGCATGTAGGCGTTCGGCGTTTGATCGACGATTTCCTGGGCGCGCCGGATCGATCCCGTCATGCCGAGCGCCGCCGGCGTCAATTCCAGTTCGGCGCCCAAGAGCGCCAGCAGCTTGCGCCGCTCCAGGGAATGGCTTTCCGCCATCACGATGATCAGGCGATAGCCCTTGGCCGCGCACACGAAGGCGAGGCCGATGCCCGTATTGCCGGACGTCGGCTCGACCAGAACCGAACCGGGCTTGATATGCCCGGCGGCTTCCGCGGCCTCGATCATGGCGAGCCCGATGCGGTCCTTAACCGAGGACAGCGGATTGAAAAATTCGCACTTGCCGATGAGCTCGGCCTTGCAATTGTGCGCGGCGGCGAGCTTCGGCAGACGCACCAGGGGCGTCGCGCCGATGGTTTCGATCATGTTGTCGTAAATCCGGCCCCGGCAGTCGACGGCGGGTTCGGAGGCGTTGATCGGTTTCGGCTGGCTCATGGCATATCCTGCGTTTCCGTGGGTTCAATCGTGATAGCGCGCCGGGGCCCGACTCGACAAGCCCGATCCCGTAAGCGGCCCGAAATCACCGTGACATCGGACCGTGACGTCAGATCGAATAGTCGATCTTCGTGCGCCCGTCGCTTTCGATCCCGGCTTCGGCGGCCCGGGTGCACAGGTCGTCGATGGAAATGGTATCGAGCCGGTTCATGACTTCGTTGCGGAGTTCCTGCCACAGCGGGCGGACCACCTTGATGCCGAGTGTGGCCCCTCCGGTGTCCGCGCTCAAGGCGTCGTTCGCCTCCATGGTCCGGACCACGCGCACGATGTCGCCGACGGAAATGCGGCGCCGTTCGCGCGCCAAGCGGTAACCGCCGCGCGGTCCGCGCATGCCGATCAAGATCTTTTCGCGCACCAGCAATTGCAGGGCCTGTTCCAGATAGCGCCGCGGGATGCCCTGGCGCGCTGTGATATCGCGGCTCTGCACGGGCTGGTTGCCGGCATTGTAGGCGATATCGAGGACCGCCTCGATGGCGTACAGCATCTTCTTCGAAAGTCGCAGCATGTCAGCGGCCCTCCGGGACGAGGCCGGTCGAGCCGAACCCGCCGGTACCGCGCGCGCTGTCGGGCAGCTCGTCGACTTCCCGCCAACGCACCGGCGTGACGGGGCCGATCACCAGTTGCGCGATGCGCATGCCGCGCTCGACGGTAAACGGCTCCTCGCCGAGATTGGCGAGGATGATCCGGATTTCGCCGCGGTAATCGGCGTCGATGGTGCCGGGGCTGTTGAGCACCGTGACGCCGTGCTTCAGCGCCAGCCCCGAGCGTGGCCGCACCTGGGCCTCGAAACCCTCGGGCAGGGCGACGGCGATGCCCGCGGCGATCAAGGCGCGTTTGCCGGGCGCGATGGACACGGGCTCGGCGATGGCGGCGCGCAGATCGACGCCGCTGCTGGCGGGCGTGGCGTAGGCGGGCAGATCGAGATCGCGGGCATGGGGCAGGCGTTGCACCGGCACGGTTATGCCGGACGTCATGATGCCGCGTCCAGGTGATCCGCGATCAGAAAGGCGAGCTTGTCGGCGACGGCCTGCTTGCCGAGACGCGGCCAGGAGTCTTCGCCGCGCGCGGTAATCAGGTGAACGGTGTTGTCGTCGGTGCCGAACGCGCCGGCGCTGACGTCGTTGGCGACGACCCAATCGCATCCCTTGCGCTCGCGCTTGACGCGCGCGTTTTCGAGGACGCGGTCGGTTTCGGCGGCGAAACCGATCACGAGGCGCGGCCGGTTCGCGCCCGGCGCGCTGAGATGGGCGAGGATGTCGGGATTTTCGGCCAGGGTGAACACGGGCGGCTTGTTCCGACGGTCCTTTTTGAGTTTGGCGCCGGCGGGCTTGTCGATCCGCCAGTCGGCGACGGCGGCGGCGCAGACCGCGACGTCGAGCGGCGTCGCGCCGGCACCGGTCCGGCTGCACGCCTCGAACATTTCTTGTGCCGTTTCGACGTGAATGACGCTGACGCCGTCCGGATCGGACTCATGCGTCGGCCCCGCGACCAGGGTCGTCGCCGCGCCCATGCGCTGCAGGGCGCGCGCGATCGCGTGGCCTTGTTTGCCGGAGGAACGGTTCGCGATATAGCGCACCGGATCGATCGGCTCGTGGGTCGGTCCGCTTGTGACGAGCGCGTGGCGGCCGTTCAAACGCCCGGCGCGGTGAAAGAAATTTTCGATCTCGCCCAAGATCTCCATCGGCTCGGCCAGCCGGCCCGGGCCCGATTCGTCGCGCTCGGCCATCTCGCCGATGCCGGGGCCGACCCGGATCAGGCCGCGCGCCTCGAGGGTTTTGACGTTTTCCTGCGTCGCAGCGTGGCGCCACATGCGCCCGTTCATGGCCGGCACGATCATCACCGGCTTGTCGGTGGCAAGCAAACACGTGCTCGCCAGGTCGTCGGCGATGCCGCGCGCCATTTTCGCCAAAATGTTGGCGGTCGCGGGCGCGACCACCAGGAGGTCGGCCTCGCGCGAGAGTCGGATGTGGCCGATTTCGTTCTCGTCCGTCAGCGAAAACAGATCCCGGTAGACTTTTTGTTCGCTGAGCGTCGCGACCGAGAGCGGGGTGACGAATTCGGCGCCCGACTTGGTCAGGATGCAGCGCACCGACGCACCCCGTTCCTTGAGGCGGCGGATCAGCTCGAGGCATTTGTAGGCGGCGATGCCGCCCGAAATGATCAAGAGGATGCGTTTGCCGTTCAGCACGAGAAACTCCCAGGGCGATGGACGGAGAAGCGATTATTTAACGCAAATGTTGTGTTATTATATCAGGGCTCGGCCGAATAAGCGCAAGACTTAAAATAAATATTGGCCTTTACCCCGAAAAGCCGCCCAACGGCCCTTAACAGGCTGCTGAAAAACGAGATTTTATGATTGACCTCGTGCTTTGAGACGCTGCGCTCCTCAGCATGAGGTCAATCGTTTCAATGCCTTGCCTCACCCTGAGCCCGCCCCGGCGGACGGGCCGGGGGGCGAGCGTAGCGAGCGTCTCGAAGGGCGAGACAAGGTGTTCATTGCCAATCATTTGGCATGGGCCAAAATGGCGTTTTCATAAGCCTGCTAAATCATGATCCGATCTAGGCCCCGCCCGGTTCGGGCTGTTATCCTGGCGTCCCCGCCAACAAGGGATCCTGACCATGCGGCTGCTTCTCTATCCGACCGGCGATGTCCGCCCCACCGTGCGCGCAGCACCCGCGACGCGCGATTGGATGGACGCCACGCCGCAGTCGTACGCTTATCGCTGCCTGCCGCTCAACATCGCGAACGCCCACGGCTGGGAGGTGCTCTCGCCCTCGACCTTCGAGGTCCATTGGAACGGCGGCCCCGGCAAGGATGCCTTGACCGTCCGGGCGCTCGCGGGAACCTTTCTGCCGACCTCGCATTTCGGGGCGGGCATCCTCACGTTCCACACCGGCTATCTCCTGCGCACGGAGCCGGGACACAACCTTTGGGTCACCGGCCCCGTCAACCGGCCGAAGGACGGCCTCACCCCTCTGAGCGGGGTCGTCGAGACCGATTGGGCGCCCTACACGTTCACCATGAACTGGCTGTTCACGCGCCCGGACACGACGGTGCGTTTCGAGGCGGGCGAGCCGTTCTGTTTCTTCTTTCCGATCGTGCGCGGCATGGTCGAGGCCGTCGAGCCTGAACTGCACGATCTCGATGAAGACCCCGAAACCGAAAAGCTGTATCGCGCGTGGAACGCCTCGCGGCGCACCTTCAACGAAGACCTGAAGGAACCGGAGTCGGATGCCCGCAAACAGAAGTGGCAGAAGAAATATTATCGCGGCGAACGTCCCGACGGCGAGACGGGCCCGGCCGAACATCAGATCAAGCTCAAGGTGAAAGAGGTCGCGGACAAGCGGGCTTCTAAAAAACGGCGCGCCGACAAAGAGCCGTAATTTTTCTAAAACACCGCCGTCAGCAACAGCACGATCAGCGCCGTCAAGCCGATCATGCCGAAGGCCACCGTGCGCGACCAGGAGCCGTTATCCGGCCGCCTGAGCGCGTTCACGCTGTCGGGGTGCAGGCGCAGCCCGCCGCCGGCGATGGCGCGCGAACTTTTTTCCATGCCTTCGAGCAGGCTCGGCAAGCGGCGCATGGTGGCGGTCAGGTCGCTGATTTCCTCGGCCAGGACGAGTTCGGGTTTCATGTACTCGGTCATCCAGTCCTCGATCAGCGGACGCGCCAGCATCCACATGTTCGCTTCCGGGTTGAGCCGGCGCACGGTGCCCTCGGCGACCAGCATGGTCTTTTGCAGCAGCAACAATTGCGGCTGGGCTTCCATGTCGAAGGTTTCGGTGACCTGAAACAGATGTGCGAGCAGCCGCGCGATCGAAATCTCGTTTTGCGGTTTATCCAGGATCGGCTCGGCGATCGAGCGGCAGGCCTGGGTAAAGGCTTCGACCGAATGATGGCCGGGCACCCAGCCGGCCTCGAAGTGTACTTCCGCGGCACGGCGGTAATCGCGGCTGAGAAAGCCGAGCAGCATCTCGGCGAGATAGCGCCTGGTGCGCCGGTCGAGCCGGCCCATGATGCCGAAATCGACCGCCGCGATGGAGCCGTCCGCCTGCACGAATAAATTGCCCGGATGCAAATCGGCGTGGAAAAACCCGTCGCGAAAAATCTGCTTGAAGAACGCCGCCGCCGACTTGGCGATGATGTCGTCGAGATCGTGGCCGGCGGCGCGCAGCGCCTCGCCGTCGTCGATGGGAATGCCGGCGATTCGGGTCGTGGTCATAACCCGCTTGCCGGTGCGCGTCCAATCCACGTTCGGCACATGGAAAGTATCGTCATCGGCGAAGTTCTCGGCCAACTCGGCACACGCCGCGGCCTCGAAGCGGAGATCCATTTCGATTTCGACCGAATGCGCGAGCGTGCGCACGGATTCGACGGGTTTCAGGCGCCGCCAGTCGGGGCGGGCCTTTTCGATGAGTTCGGCGACCCACAGGAACAGATCGAGGTCGCGCCCGAACGCGCGCTCGATGCCCGGGCGCAACACCTTGACCGCGACCGCCTCGCCCTCCTCGGTCGTCGCGAAGTGAACCTGGGCGATCGACGCGGCGGCGATGGCCGCGTCGTCGAACTCGGTGAACATCGTTTCGGGCGGCGTGCCGAATTCCGCGGCGATGGCGGCACGGGCTTCCGAGCCGGAAAACGGCGGCAGCTTGTCCTGCAGGTCGGACAGATCGGCGGCCATCTCCTCGCCGAGCAGATCGGCGCGGGTCGAGAGCGCCTGGCCGAGCTTGATGAAACTGGGTCCGGCTTCGCCCAAGGCCCGGGCCAGGCGTTGACCGGGACGGCCCTCGGTGTTCTTGGCCGACATGAGCCGGGCCAGCCAGACGACGGGCGGCGCGATCTTGAGCGTCTCGAGCAGGAACAGCGCGTCGTGGCGGGCCAAAAGGCGCGCGATCTGAATCAGCCGGGTCACGTGGCGGAGGGCGCGGATCATGGCTCAGATCCGCCAGGCGCTATGAATCGCGGCGATGCCGCCGGAGAGGTTCCGATAAGATACCTGCGCGAACCCGGCGTCGCCGATCATCGCGGCGAACGCGTCCTGGTTCGGAAACCGGCGAATGCTTTCGGCGAGATACCGGTAGGCCTCGCGGTCTTGGGCAACGAAAGCGCCGAGCGCGGGCAGCACTTGAAACGAGTAGAGATCGTAAAGCCGATCGAGCACCGGTACGATCACCTGGCTGAACTCCAGGCACAAAAATCGCCCGCCCGGTTTGAGAACCCGCCGCGCTTCGCGCAAGGCCGCGTCGATATGGGTCACGTTGCGGATGCAAAACGCGATGGTGAAGGCGTCGAACCCGGCGTCGTCGAGGGGCAGGGTTTCGGCGTCGCCGCACAGCCATCGCAGGCCTTGCGTGTACCCGTGGTCAAACGCGCGGTCGCGCCCGACGGCGAGCATCTCGGTGTTGATATCGCAGACCGTGACGTCCGCGCCGCCGCGCTCGAGGAACCGGAACGCGATGTCGCCGGTGCCGCCGCCGACATCCAACAGGCGCATGCCGGGGCTCGGATGCAGCCGGTCCAGGAAGGCCGATTTCCAAAGCCGATGAACGCCGAGGCTCATCAGATCGTTCATCAGGTCGTAGCGGCCGGCGACGTTGTCGAAGATGCCGCGCACCAACCCGGCCTTTTCGTGTTCGGGGACGTCGCGAAAACCGAACGAGGCGGTCGTTTCGCCGGGCGGGCCGCCATCTGAAGGCGGAAAAGATTTTTCGTGACGGGTCATGGCCGGAACCATAGCCTAAGGGTCAGGCGGGCGCTAGAGCCGGTCATGGTTAGTCGGAATCGCTAATTGCCAACCATTTGGCATGGGCCGAAGCAGCAATTCGACAACCATGTGAATCGGCTCTCGGTTATTGATATAGATCGGATTCACATGATTGATCGGAACCGAACGGTGCTTCCGATCAATCATGATCCGATCTAAGTTACAAGCGGTTGCTTTACCGTCACTTTAAACGATGCATTCCCGAACACCGTAGCCACGTGAGGATCATGCCTGAACTGCCGGAAGTGGAAACCGTTCGTCGCGGACTGGCGCCGGTACTCGAGGGCCGGACCCTGCTGCGCGTGTGCGTGCGCCGCCGGGATCTGCGTTTTCCGGTACCGCCCCGGCTGGCGGCGGAGTTGACCGGGGCGGTCGTGCGCTCGCTCGAGCGCCGCGCCAAATATATTTTGATCCGATTT
>JBBDTH010000149.1:0-18900 GCA_040904505.1 Rhodospirillales bacterium
TCGCAACCGTGGCGGCGTGATGAGAATATCCTTAGTCACAGAAAAGTGAAGAGCCTTCGACCTAGCTTATTATACAGCATCTCGCCCGTAATTTTAGGCCCGTAGTTCCAGATATGTCCGGCACCGAGCAAAACCAAAGCATTACGCCTGTTTCCGCCTCGCAAGCCGCGATCAACGGCATGCGCGCCGCCATGGGTATTCCGATCATTGTGTTGAGCTCGAGTTATTTGGGGTTCGGCTCGTTGATCCGGGATAACGATCTTTCGGTTTGGCTCGGCGTGTTTTCGACTTTTACGACGTGGGCCCTGCCGGGGCAGGTCGCGATGATCGAGCTGTACGGCGCCGGGGCCTCGATCCTGGTGATCAGCGTAACGGTTTCCTTGATCAACGCCCGGTTCTTGCCGATGGCGATCAACGTCATGCCGATTATCCGGACACCCGGCGTGCCGCGCTGGCGGTATTATTTCCTGGTGCACCTTTTGTCGATCAACAGTTGGGCCTATCTGGTGCAGCGAGGGCCATCGATGCCGCGTGAGGAGCGACTGCCTTATTATATCGGCTTCGCGATGACGCTGTGGATCGCGGGCATGATCAGTTCGGCCGCCGGGTATGCTCTCGCCGGCGCCGTGCCGCGGCCGGTGTCGCTGGGTCTCGTATTTCTCAACCCCATCTATTTCATGCTGCTCATGGTCGTCGGTCTCAGGAAGCCGGCGCTCATCATCGCGATGGGGCTCGGCGTCATTCTCGGGCCGTTGTTGCACGTGATGTCGCCCGATTGGGGCCTGATGCTGACCGGCGTGATTGCCGGCAGCGCGGGATTTTTCGGCGAGCGCTTCTGGGATCGGCACCGGGATCGGGACCGCCGGCAGGGGGGCAGCCATGGATAGCGCTTGGTATGCCGGCTATTGGCCGTGGATTTTGGCGTTCGTGGCGGGCGCCGTGACCTATCTTTGGCGCGGGCTCGGCGTCGCGCTTTCGGGCCGCCTCGAAACCACGAGTCCGGTGTTCGATTGGGTCAGTTGCGTCGCATACGCGCTGATCGCGGGGCTGGTTTCGCGCATGATCATTCTGCCGATCGGCACCTTGCAGGAATCGGCCTTGGAGGTCCGCCTCGCCGGCGCGGCCCTGGCGCTCGCGATATTCTTCCTGGCCCGCCGTTCGCTGATGTTGGGAACGCTCGCCGGGGTCGTATTGTTCACGGTTTTAATCTGGTGAGGCGTCAATGAGCCAATCCGGCAATCGGTTTTCGATCCGTATTTGCGGTTCCGCGAGGCAAACGGTATAACCGCCGACGATCGTCATTATCACCCATGAGAAGGATCGGACATGAGTTCTTATCGGATCGCCGTGATTCCCGGGGACGGCATTGGCAAGGAAGTCGTGCCGGAGGGCATTCGCGTGATGGAAGCCGTCGGCGCCAAGCACGGCCTCAGTTTCACATGGGACAATTTCGATTGGAGTTGCGAGGTTTACGCCAAGACCGGCCGGATGATGCCGGCGGACGGCCTCGATCAAATCCGCAGCCATGACGCGATCTATCTCGGCGCCGTCGGGTTTCCCGGCGTGCTCGATCACGTGTCCCTTTGGGGCTTGCTGATTCCGATCCGCCGCGAGTTCCGCCAATACGTCAACCTGCGTCCCGTGCGCTTGTTCGAGGGCGTGCCGTGCCCCTTGGCCGGGCGCAATCCCGGCGACATCGATTTCTATGTCGTGCGTGAAAACAACGAGGGCGAGTATTCCGATATCGGCGGGCGGTTGTACGGCGGCACCGAGGACGAGCAGGTCTCCCAACTCAACGTTTTCACCCGCAAGGGGACCGACCGTATCATCAAGTTCGCCTTCGAGCTGGCGAAAACCCGGCCCGCCAAGCACGTCACGTCGGCGACCAAATCGAACGGCATCAAACACACGATGCCCTACTGGGACGAACGCTTCGCCGCCGTTTCGAAACAGTATCCCGGCATCAAAACCGATCAATTCCATATCGATATCCTGACGGCGCATTTCGTGCGTCATCCGGATTGGTTCGATGTGGTGGTCGGCAGCAATCTGTTCGGCGATATTTTGTCCGATCTGGGTCCGGCCGTAACCGGCACCATCGGCATCGCGCCCGGCGGCAACATCAATCCGGAGAAGGACTATCCGTCGATGTTCGAGCCGGTGCATGGATCGGCGCCGGATATCGCGGGGCAGGGCATCGCCAATCCGATCGGGCAAATCTGGTCGGGTGCGATGATGCTCGAGCACCTCGGCCATAAGGATGCCGCCGATCGGATTGTGAAGGCGATCGAGGTCGTCTTGAAGGATCCGAAGCTGCTGACGCCGGACATGGGCGGCAAGGCCGGCACCAAGGACCTCGGCCAGGCAATCGTCGACGCGCTTTAGATCGGATCATGATTTATCGGAAACACCGTCCGGTTCCGATAAACCCTATGAACTCGCCTTGGCGAAGCCGGAGCTTCGCTTCGGCGTAGCCAGGTCCGATCTCCATCGATGGTCTGCTCTAGGGTCCGGACTCAATTAATCTGTCGTCGGCGTCATCCCGGCCGGTCGCTCGCGACGGGCGTTGGCTGGATCGTAAGGATCGCCGCCGAAAACCATCGGTTTTCGGGCAATCCTAACGTCCGGGATGACAATGGAGTACAGACCCTAGAGCTCGAACGTGAAGGCGCGGCTTAGCGTCCTTTGAAATTGGCCTTGCGCTTTTCCATGAACGCCGTGCGGCCTTCGATGTAGTCCTCGCTCTTGAAGCAGGCGTCCACCATGCGCTCGCACTCTTCGAGATCGCGGTCCGCCGGATCCTTGACGATGTTCGCGATAATGGTCTTGATCGAGGCGATCGTCATCGGCGCGTTATCGCCGATGGTCTGCGCGTATTCCATCACGGTGCTTTCCAGTTCCGCTTCCGGCACGACCTTGTTGACGAGCCCCATGTGATAGGCTTCCTGGGCGCTGAATCGGCCGCCGGTAAACAGGATTTCCTTGGCGTTCGCCGGGCCGACCACGTCGACGAGGCGGCGGATGCTGGAAAATTTATACCCGAGTCCGAGCTTCGCGGCGGGGATGCCGAACTGGGATTTGTCCGAGCAGATCCGCAGATCGCAGTCGAGCGCGAAGCCGGCGCCGCCGCCCATGCAAAATCCGTTGATCATGGCGATGGTCGGTTTGGGGCACTCCATTAGTTTCTTGTGAACCCGGGCGCTGGTCTCGTTGTATTTTTCGATCTGTTCCGGGGTCGAGCGTACCTTGTCGAATTTCGAAATATCGCTGCCCGAAATAAAGGACTTTCCGCCGGCGCCGGTCAGAACGATCACGCGGATGGCGTCGTTCGGGACAAACTCATCCAGGGCTTCCTCGACGCCGTCCCACATGTCGGGAGACACGGCGTTACGCCGTTCCGGATTGTTGAAAATAACGATGCCGACGGTTCCCTTGGTTTCGGTCAACAGTTTATCGGTAGCCATATCGTGTTTTCCTTCCTTAAATGATTGTCCGGGTGCGCAGGTCGTCGATTTCGCCGCTGCTCAGGCCCAGATCCTTTAAAATTTCGTCGGTATGTTCGCCGCGCTCGGGCGCCGAAACCTTGAGCGTGCTGCTCGATTTATTCATGTTGATCGGCTGCGCGACCAGATTGATCTCGCCCAAGGCTTGCGAGACGACGGATTGCGACATGCCGAGTTGCCGGACCTGAGGATCGGCAAACGTTTGGTCGATGGAATAGATGGGGCCCGCGGGAATGCCGGCGTCGTTCAGTTTTTCGATCCAATACGTGCTGTCTTGGTCTTTCATCGTTTCGTCGAGGCGCGCAAAGATTTTCTCGCGGTTCTTGAAGCGCCCTTTGGTATCGGCGAAATCGGGATTGTCGGCCCAGTCGTCGAAGGCCATAAGCGCGCAGAGTTTCTTCCACATGGCGGCGCCGGAAGACGCGAGATTGATGTAGCCGTCGCGGGTTTTGACGATGCCCGTCGGCGTGCCGGTCGGGTGCCGGTTGCCGGTTTGCGGCGGGACTTCGCCGTTCATGAGCCAACGGGCAGCCTGGAAATCGAGCATGAAGATCATGGACTGCACGAGAGAGGTTTGCACCCATTGCCCCTTGCCGGTTTCTTCGCGCCCGAGCAGCGCCAGCAGAACGCCCATGGCGCAAAAGATACCGCCGCATAAATCGGATACCGGGATGCCGACCCGCATCGGGCCCTTTCCGGGCTCGCCCGTAATGGACATCAGCCCGCCCATGCCCTGGGCGATTTGGTCGAAACCGGGCCGTTTGGCATAAGGGCCCTCCTGGCCGAAGCCGGAGATGCTGGCATAGACGATCCGGGGGTTGACGGCATTGACGGCGTCGTAATCGATTCCGAGGCGCTTTTTCACGTCGGGCCGGAAATTCTCGACGATGACATCGGCTTTTTCGGCCAAGCGCATGAAGATGTCCCGGCCGTCCGGCTCTTTCAGGTTCAGCGTCAGGCTGCGTTTGTTGCGTTGCAGGTTTTGAAAATCAGGCGTGTGACGGGGGGCCCCGAGGGCGCCGTCCGCTTCGAGCGCCGAAGGTTGTTCGATCTTGATGACGTTGGCGCCCCAGTCGCCGAGCTGGCGCGTGCAGGTCGGCCCGGAGCGGACCCGGGTCAGGTCGAGAACGGTGAAGCGGGCCAGAATGTCCGATGCCGGTGTGTGCGGCACAATAAACCTCCCTTTTGTTCGTTTTATTACGTTTTGTTACCGGTACACCGGATAACGGCGGGTAAGTCAATCCCTTGATGGGTGGCGGCCGTATTTTTGGCCTTCATTGCCTCTCGAGGCAAGCTATCTTATAAGGTGAACGTATTGAAATTTGAATGCCGGAGTCTTTGGGAAGGCTGCCGGCTTGGAAAATTGCAAAGGGAGAAGATTGAGCATGAGCCCTGCTGACGTTGCCCCGGAAATCGATATCGACCACTTGCGCCAATGGATCGGCCGGCAGGAAGAATTCGAGGATGTTATCACGGAATCCCCGATTGTCCGGCTTTCGGCAACCTTGGACCGGGACGATCCCGATCCGAAAGCCGGCGACCCGCTGCCGCTCGCCTGGAATTGGCTTTATTTTCTGCCCCGCGCGAAGCAATCGGATCTGAAGGAGGACGGCCACCCCAAGCTCGGCGGATTTCTGCCGCCGGTGCCCTATCCCCGGCGCATGTGGGCGGGCAGCCGCTTCGATCACGTCAAACCGTTGCGGGTCGGCGAGCAGGCCAAGAAGGTTTCAACCATCCTGGACGTGACCTTCAAGGAAGGGCGCAGCGGTAACCTCGTGTTTTTGCTGATTCAGCACCAATATTTCGGCGAAGACGGATTATGCGTCAGCGAAGAACAGGATGTCGTCTATCGCGGACCCGCGCCGGCGGCACCGGAGAAGAAGGAAGAAAAGGGCGGAAAACCCGCCGACGCCAAGCCGAAGAAGGCGCCCGAGCCGCCGGGCAAGGCCGTTTGGACCCTCGATGTGCATCCCGATCCGCGCTTGTTGTTCCGGTATTCGGCCCTGACCTTCAATACCCACCGCATCCATTACGACGAACCGTATGTCACGCAGGAAGAAGGCTACCCCGGGCTGGTGGTCCATGGGCCGTTGCTGGCGACGTTGCTTTTGGATTTGGCGCGGCGCAACAAGCCGGATGCGTTTCAAAAGAAATTCGGATTCCGGGCGATGGCGCCGCTTTTCGCGGGCCCGGCCTTTACCGTTTCGGGCGAACCGACTGCCGACGAATCGGCGGCGAAACTCTGGATTACGAACCCGAAAGGCCAGCTTGCCATGCAATCGGAAATCGAGTTCGCCTGATCCGCGCGGGTCTCGTTGACGCCGTAAAAATGCACCGTTATGGTGCACTATGAACCGGGCGAGGCTCCCGATCCAGGGCGGGAGCCCCCCCAAATCCTGAGTTGCAATTATAGCGGCACGGTCATTGAGCCGGCCCATGGGAGGAAGTCGAACGATGTCCTTTTTCCGTTTCGAGGATTTTGAGCGCAATTACCTGACGCCCAACCTGTCTTCAGGCGAGGGCCCGGTAATCGAAGGGAAGTACATGTACTTCTGCAACGTTTTCAAGGAAGCGGGAACGGGCTCCGAACTTCACTACCATCCGAACGAACTGTTGATCTTCCCGCTTGAAGGCAAACTCAATGCCATCGTCGGCAAGGACCGGCGGATTGTCGGCCCCGGCACCTTCGTGCATGCGCCGGCGTTTGCCCGCCATTCCATGAAGGCGACCGAAGAGGGGCCCGTCAGCTATCTCTACGTCAAGGATCAAACCTGGACGGTCGTCGGGGTCGCCGCCAACGAGGCGCCGCCGGAAAAAGCGCTGTCGGTCGAGGAGGTCAACAAACTTTACAAGGAAGGCAAGATCGAGGACCGCAAGGGCAAAGGCACGGGCGCGACCGAAGAATCCAAGGCCATCATCGAAGGCCTGGGCAATTGCTATTACGATATCATGGAGTCGTTGGACGAACCGAACCGCTCGGCGCGCCGCATGTTCCGCATTGAAGGCGAGCGGCTGGCGTTCGAATTTTCAGACCTCCCGCCGGGCTATACGATTCCGGAATTCGAAAGCGGCCATGAGAAATTTATCTACATGATGACCGGCCGCATGGACGCGGAAGTCGGCGGCGAAACCAAAACCATGGGGCCCGGCGATATCGTTCAGATCAAGAAAGGCGCTGCCGCCCGTATGGTTGCCGGCAATGAGGCGCCGGTTCGGTACGCCGCCGTCGAATCGATGCCGTACCTCGAAAAGCGCGTCGATGAGATGCGCGCGAAAGAAGGGAAGTGATTGTTTAAGGCACGGGCCGGATTCTTCATGGGTATCGATAAGAATTCGTGACGAACGGTCTGGGTTTATGACGGAAAATTCGAACAACCGATTTACCGGCCGATCGGCGATATCCTTATCCTTGCCGTGATCCGGCTGTTCTATGACGGCATTCGCCGTTCGCGCCGCGAAAGTCAACGTCTCACACTCGAAGAAGCACGGCAGCGGCGCTCGTTATTTTGGAAGAATTGATGGGGGCATGCCGTGGATCATGGCGTGCCGTTTTTGACGCCGAACGAAAGGGAAGACAATGACAAATATCAAAAAGGTCGGGTTTATCGGGATCGGCCGCATGGGATATCCGATGGCCGGGCATCTCGCGAAGGCCGGCTTCGAGTTGATCGTCGCCGACACCAGCCGGGAACTGGTCGACAGGTTCGTGACGGAGCACGGAGCCTCGGCGCCCAAAACCTTGGCCGAGCTCGCGCAAGCGGCCGATGTCGTGATCACGATGCTGCCGACCAGCAAGATCGTTCGGTCCGTCATTCTGGGCGACGGCAAGGGCAATTGCGTGGCGGCCGGCCTCGAGAAGGGCAAGATCGTGATCGATTCCAGCACGTCCGATCCCGTCGACACGCGCGCGTTGGGCGCGGAACTCGCGAAGCGCGGCATCGACATGCTCGATGCGCCGGTTGCCGGCGGCGTGGTGTTCGCGACCGACGGCTCGCTCGACATCACCGTGGGCGGCGATGCGGCGCTGGTGGAAACCTGTCGCCCGTTGTTCGATGCCATAGGCAAAAGCCTCTTCCATTGCGGCCCCCTGGCGTCGGGGCACGCCATGAAAGCGTTGAACAACTACGTCAACGCCAGCGCGCTGATCACGGCCATCGAAGCCTTGTCGATCGGCGCCAAGTTCGGTCTCGATATGAAAACGATGATCGAGTCCATGACGGCGGCGGCGACGGGCCGGAACAATCCGATCGAGAAGAAAGTGATCCCCCAGGTGCTGACCCGGAAATTCGGCACCGGCATGGCGTTGAGCCTGTTGGCCAAGGACACCCGCATCATGGTCGACATCGCCAAGGCGATCGGCGGTTATGCGCCGGTGGCCGAACGATGCAGCGCTTTATGGTCGGAAGCGGCGGAAACCTTCGGTGCCGATCTGGATCAAACCTATGTCGCGAAGTTATGGGAGGAGAACAATAACGTATTGCTCGAACTTAAGTCTTGATTTGACAAGGAAATGCAGGCGCCGCGCCTGCATTGACACCGAGCCGTCCGATTTCGTTTAATAGCTGCCTCAAGCGGCGGTTCCCGCCGTTTCTATCCGGGAGTTTTTCCATGTCCAGCAGTGCCGATCTTGCTCAACGCCTCGAGGGGTTGACGATGAAGTTCGCCGAATTCGTCGCAAACCTCCACTACGAAGATTTGCCCGCCGACGTGGTGCAAAAAGCGAAATTGCATTTGCGCGACGGCGTCGGCAATCAGATCGCGGCTTCGGCGATCGGCGAATCGGCGAAACACGTCATTGCGCTGGCGGAGGAATGGGGCGGAGCGCGGCAATCCACGGTTGTCGGCTACGGGCTGAAACTGCCGACCCCGATGGCGGCCATGTGCAATGCCATGCTGGGGCACGGCGTCGAGTTGGACGACGCCCACGGCTCGGGGCTCGTCAAGTCCGGTTCGGTCCTGGTGCCCTCGGCGTTTGCGATTGCCGAGCAGACCGGCGCCTCGGGGAAGGACGTGATTACGGCGGTTGTCGCGGCGTATGAAATCGCGATTCGGATCGCGAAAGCGATCAATCCCGGTCATCGCCAACGCGGCTACCACACCACCGGCACGGTGTCGCCGTTCGGCGCCGCGGCGCTGACGGCCAAATTGCTGGGCTGTGATGCCGAAAAAACGGCCTGGGCCCTCGGGCTTGCGGGGATGCAATCGGCGGGCATTCAGTCGTACCTGGCCGATCCATGTTTGGCGAAACCGTTCAGTCCGGGCAAGGCCGCGTTCAACGGCGTGCTGGCCGGTATCCTCGCGAGCCGCGGCTTGAGCGGCCCGCGCACCGTCCTCGAATCCCACGAAGGCTTTTTCAAGGCCTTCACCGATCAGGTTAAGCTCGAAGAGTTGGATATCGACGGCCTGGGCGACAGATTCTGTTTGATGGAAGTCGGTTTCAAGCCGCACGCCGCATGCCGCTATGCCCATGGCCCGATCGATCTTGCGCAGTCCTTCCACGCGGAAGAGGGCATTACGATCGACGATGTCGACCATGCGGTGTCGCATATGAGCGAACTGTCGATCCGCCAGGCCTCCAAGCCGGTGTGTGCGAACCTGAACGTCGCCATGGGCAGCACCGAATTCGGCGTGGCCTTGGGGTTGGATCGGGGCGTCAACGGCCTGCGGTCCTATTGGGACGGTTACAAGGACAAACGGTTGCACGAGGCGGCGGCCGATAAAATAACCCTCAAGGCCGAACCCGAGTTCGGTGTCGGCGGACGCCAAGCCGTCCTCGAGGTGACCTTAAAGAACGGCCGCGTGTTGAAGCGCCGCCAGGAGGAGCCCAAGGGCGAACCCAGCAATCCGCTGTCGCCCGAGCAGCTCGAGCAAAAATTCATGGATATGGCCTGTATCGTCCTCGAGGAAAATGACGCGGCCAAGATCGGCGAGCGCCTCATGACATTGGAAACCGAAGCGAATGCCGGCGTCGTTCCGGCGATGACGGTTGTCGGCTCCGGCAAACCGGCCTTGCGGGCCGCCTAAACATTGAACCGGGATGCGCTTCGCATCCCGAGATTATAAAAACGATCCGGGAGGGAACGAACACGATCGGAACGGCCTTGGTTGCCGCCGCGGTAACGACCGAAGGGCCGCGTGCCGGTATCGCGGGCTTGTTCGGTAAAAATTCTCAGGAAAACGAAAGAAGGTAACGACGATGGATTTGGGATTGAAAGGCAAAAAGGTTCTGGTCTCCGGCGCGACGCGCGGGATCGGCAAGGCCTGTGTCGAGGAGTTCGCCAAGGAAGGTTGCGATATCGCCTTGTTCGCCCGCGACGAGAAGCTCTGCAACGAAGTCGCCGATGACCTGCGTAAGCGGTATCCGGGGATCAAGTTGGTCAATGTGATCGCCGATCTCGGCATGAACCCGGCGGTCAAGAAAGCCGTCGACGATGCCGCCAAGGCCCTCGGCGGCATCGATATCGTCGTGAACGCGGCCGGCGGTTCGGCGCGCGGCGGTTTGGGCGTCGTGCCTCATGAGGAATGGCTCCGCCGCCTCGACGCAAAGCCCCTGGGGCTGATCGCCGTTTGCGAAGCGGCCTTGCCGTATCTCGAAAAATCAAATCACGCCCGGATCGTCAATCTTTCCGGCCTGCACGGCAAGGAACCCGTGCCGTGGGCCGCGATGGCCGGCATCATCAATGCCGCCGTGCATGGATTTTCGAAATGCCTGGCGGGCGAATTGGGACCGAAAGGCATTTGCGTGAACGTCGTGACGCCCGGATTCACGTCGGGCCGCCGGTTCGATGAGTTGATCGAGATTACGTCGCGCGAGCGGAAAATGAGCAAAAAGGACGCCGAGGCGTGGCTGCGCGAATTGGTGCCGCTCGGCGAACCGTGCGATCCGGACGACGTGGCCGCGGCGGTGGTCTTCTTGGCGTCGAGCCGCGCCAAAATGATCACCGGCACGGAAATCAAGGTCGACGGCGGGCGCTCGAAACATATTTAAGCGGCTCTAAAATAACGACACGATCAACAGGGAGGGTGACGATGGCAAGCTTCAAAGCAGACTTAACCAACGCGGGGCATCCGTTTCTCGATACGCCGCGCACGCCGCCGAAGCCGCGCAAGACCGGCTGGACGGTGATGAGCGATCGCTTGTTGCCGCTCGGCTTTCAGGACGATTTGATGGAAGCGTTCGAGGAGATCGTCGATAAGGTCAAGTTCGTCGATCATGCCGGGCACATGAACCGGATCAAGCCGGAATTTCTTAAACGGAAAAATGCCCTTTACAAGGCTCGTAACATTCCGACGTTTCCCGGTGGCATTCCTTTCGAAGTCGCGTATCTGCGCGGCAAGGTCGAGGAATACTACGAACGTCTCCTGGAGCTCGGCTTCACCGGCGTCGAGGTCAGCGACGATACGCTGCCGACGTTTCCCTTCAAGGAGCGGGCCCGGTTGATCAAGCTCGGCCGCGATAAAGGGCTCGATGTCTTTAGCGAAACCGGCAAGAAATTCGGCGGCCCGCCGGATGCGGACGCGTTGATCGAGACGATCAAGAACGATCTCGATGCCGGTTCGACCAAGGTGACGATCGAGAACGCCGAGTTGACGTATTTCATGGAAAACGATCCCGGCGCGATTAAGAAAATCGTCGATGCGATCGGTTTCGAGGATATCTTTTTCGAAATCGGTCCCAGCGCGTGGCCGGAGCTGGCCGTGTTCCTGTTCAGGGAGCTGGGGCCGGAAGTCAACGTCGAAAACCTCGATTGGGACCGGGTGTCGTCCGTCGAAGGCATGCGCCACGGCCTGTTACGGGCGGTCGATTACCGGTTCGTTCAGGACCTGGTGGCGGCGTCCAATAAAAAATAGTCACTCGGCAACCTATCGCTATCGATAGGCCGGGAGCTTACGGGGCTCCCGGTTTTTTCTGGAGATCGTGTCATGAAATATGCTTTGGACTTTATCGAGATCGTCGAACGCCCGGACAAACCCCGGAGCTGCGGTCTGACCTTGGTGCGCGATCCGGGATACGGCCTGAAGATGATCGAGGCCTATCTCGAAACGGGCGGCGCCTGGATCGATTACGTCAAGTTCCGCAATTACAATCCGCGCTTCTATTCGGAAAAACTATTTTACGATCAGATCAAGCTTTACCGGGACTACGACGTCAAACCCATGGTCGGCGGCACCACCGGCGAGATTTGCTATCTGCAGGGCCATTGGGACCGCATGGTCGATTATCTTCATGAAGCCGGCTGTCAGGCGCTGGAAATTTCGACCAATTACCTCGAAATCAGCGAGGCGGAAAAATTGAAGCTGGTGCATCAATGCGCCGAGAAGGGCTTCGACGTCCTGCTCGAATGGGGCGTGAAAACGCCGACCGAACCGCTCGATCCCGACAAAGCTACCAAGGACATCAAGGCGTTGCTCGACGAGGGCGCCAGGATGGTGATCCTCGAGGAAGGCGAGGTCGATCTGCTGCTCGGCAAGGACGGCAAGAGCCCGAACGCCCAGCGGATGCACGATCTGATCGAGGGCGTCGGCATTGAAAATATCATTATCGAATCGGTCGAGCGCAAGCAGCAAACCTGGCTCTTGCTCAATTACGGCCCAACCATCAATATCGGCCCCAATGTTTTGTTCGAAGACGTCTTCTGGCTCGAGAACATGCGCCGGGGGCTCGGCCGCCCGGTCGATTTCCAGGCCATCAAGGATTGGCTGCCGCAGAACCGGGCTAAAAAAGGAAAATAGCGAAAAGACGCGAGAGAGAAGAAAGGACAATGATCCATGAAGGTTAAGTCGGTAAAATGCTTCCCCGTTCACCCCGGTTGGCGGAAGAATTGGGTGTACGTCAAGGTCGAGACCGACGACGGCATCGTCGGCTGGGGTGAGGCGTATTCGCAGTACGACCGCGACCGCGCGGTCGGCGCGCACGTGGAGGAACTCGGCCGGTATCTGGTCGGGCGCGATCCGTTTCAGATCAAGCATTTCACCCAGATCGCCTTCGACGACTACGCGCAACGCCGCGGCTCGCTCGAATTCTACAGCGCCGTGTCCGGCATCGAGACAGCGATGTGGGATATCTGCGGCAAGGCCCTGAACCAGCCGGTCTATAATCTGCTCGGCGGACCCGTGCGCGACAAGATCCGGGTGTACGCCAACGGCTGGTATTACAAAATGACCAAGGCGTCGGATTATGCCGAGGCCGCCGAGAAGGTCATCAAGCAAGGATTTACCGCCATCAAGATGGACCCGTTGACGGGGCCGTGGCGGAACTTCATTTCCCGCGAGCAGGAAGAGTATTCGGTCGAGGTTCTGCGCGCGGTCCGCGACGCGGTCGGCCCGGACATCGATATCCTGCTCGATCTGCACAGGCGCTTGGCGCCCATGCATGCGGTTCGCTTGGCCGATCGCTACGCCGAGTTCAATCCGTATTACTTCGAGGAACCGTGCATGTGGGAAAACGTCGAGGCGTTGGCCGAGATTCGCGCCAAGATCAGCCTGCCGGTGGTAACCGGCGAGGCGATCTACGCGAAAGCCGGCTTCCGGCCGGTTCTCGACGCGGGCGCCGCGGACATTCTCAACCCCGATGTCGCGAGTTGCGGAGGCATTCTGGAGCTCAAGGAAATCGCCGCGATGGCGGAACCTCATTATGTCGCGATCTCGCCGCACAACTACAATTCGACCGTGGTGGCGTTGGCGGCGACGGTGCAGGCATCCGCGCTGATGCCGAATTTCATCATCACGGAATATTTCCTGCCGTTCGTCGAGTTGGGCGATGAAGTGTCGCCGAATCAGCTTAAACCGGAAAACGGCTATATCCGGATCCCGACAACGCCGGGCCTCGGCGTGGACGTCAACGAAGAGGCGCTTTTGAAACACGCCGGCAAGCCGTTTCCGACGCGTAAGCTTCGGCTCCCGCGAGACGAGGGACCGTGATCGGCCGATTTTGTTAAAGAGGACCTTTTCTCCATCAGCCCAGGGCATCCTATGGATGCTGCTGGGCTGTTTGTTTCTGGCGGGCGTGAACGTTTGCGCCAAGGCGCTGACGGAAACGTATTCGATCCCGCAGATCGCCTGGGCGCGCTATACGTTTCATATCCTGTTGCTGGTCGTCGTCTTCGGGCGGAAATTTCCGAACCTGTTGATAACCACGCATTTGGGCTGGCAAAGTGTCCGCTCCGCGATGATGGTCATCGCCACGGCGTGTTATTTTACCGGGATCAGCTATATCTCGCTCGCCGACGCCAGCGCGCTCATGTTCGTGGTGCCGATCATGGTGACGGCGTTCTCGGCGCCGTTCCTGAAGGAGCGTGTCGGCATTCGCCGCTGGATCGGCGTCTTGTGCGGCTTTATCGGCGCGATGATCATCGTGCGCCCCGGCTTCGGGGTGATGCAGGCGGGTGCGCTTTTCATGATCGGTTCCGCGATCAGCCAAACCCTGTATCAACTCATCACCCGGCGGGTCAGCGATACCGATTCGCCGGCAACCTCGCTCGTGTATTCGGCCTTATGCGGTGTCGTGATCATGAGCGCCGTCGCGCCGTTTTTCTGGATTGAGCCGGACCTGAAAGCCTGGATTCTGATGGTGCTCATGGGGGCGAGCGCGGGTACCGGGCATTTCTGCCTGATCAAGGCCTTTTCGGCGGCGACGGCGCCGACGGTCGCGCCGTATTTTTATTCCCACCTGATCTGGTCCGTCTTGTTCGGGTTCGTGGTGTTCGACAACCTGCCCGATCTGTGGACGGTGACGGGCGCGGCGATCATCGCGTGCAGCGGGCTTTACATTTATCACCGCGAACGGATGCGCCGGGCGAACGCCGCCGGCGATGAGAGGCAGCCATGATCCGATCTAGGCATCCGGCAGATCGAGCGTGCCCGGCGCGAAATATTCCTCGGCCGTGACGCGCCGGACAGCCAAGTGCTGTTCGACCGAATAGCGCGCCAGGGCTTCGAATTCCTTGCGGTTTCTTTCGACGCCGTACGGCCAGTAATCGTTTCCCATCAGGTCCTTGGTTGCCGCGAGATCGTCGGCGAACCACGGCAGGGTCAGCATGTTGGCGGTGTAGCCGGCGATCTTGTCGTATTCCGCCATGACCAACTGCTTGGCCTTGACGAAGGCGCGGTACACGTTGGGCGCGAGCCAGGGGTGTTCCTCGGCCATGCTTTTGCGCACGGCGATCAAGTGCATCATCGGCAAGAAGCCGGTCTTGCGGTAGAAGGCTTTTTCCTCGCCGACGTGATCGGCGAACAGGCGGCGCACCTGCGGATGCTTTTCCTTGAAGCAGGTGGGCTCGCCCGGGGAAATCAACGCATCCAACTCGCCGGCGGCGAGCATATCCGAGAGGCTTTTCTCCTTCGGGACCGGCGCGACGTCGATATCATCGGGCAAGGCGAGGGGCAGGCGTTCCTGACGGCCGGGCCGGTTGATGCCGCCGTTGCGGTATTTCAATTTCTTGAAGTCGACGCCGTATTCGTCCTGCAGGATGCCCCGCACCCATAAGGCGACCGTTACCTGATACTCGGGCAGGCCGACGAGCTTGCCCTCGAGGTCCTTCGGGCTTTCGATTCCCCGGTCGGTGCGGATATAAATGCACCGGTGACGAAAGGCGCGCGAGGTGAACACGGGCAGCGCCAGGTATTGGTTCTCGCCCTTCGAGACCTGCATCAGATAGCTGCTGACGGAAAGCTCCGTGACGTCGAATTCCTGACGGTGCAGGGCGCGCACGTGAAGCTGTTCGCCCGGCAATTTTACGGCCGCGACCTCGCAACCCTCGATCGGCACACGCCCATCCATGACCGGTTTGTTGCGATCATACGAATTGCAGCCTAGCGTAATCGTGAAAGCACTCACGAGTTAACTCCTGTTGTCAGACGGCATGCTCGTCGAGGTTGACGACGTTGCGCAGAGGCTCGCCCTTCATGAAACGCTCGATGTTATCGGCGAACAGTTCCGACATGCGCTCGTAAAGGGGGCCACCGTGAGCGGCGGCGTGGGGCGAGATGATCACGTTCTCGAAATCCCAAAGCGGATGATCCGCGGGCAGGGGTTCGGGGTCGATCACGTCGAGGCCGGCGCCGGCGATTTGCCCGTTTTTCAGAGCCGCGACGAGGGCATCGGTATCGATCAGTTCGCCGCGCGCGACGTTAATGACGACGGCGGTCGGTTTCAGGAGTGCGAGTTCGGCCGCGCCGATCAGGCCTTGGGTTTGTTTGGTGAACGGCATGCACATGAACAGGGCGTCGGCTTTCGGCAGAATGTCCCGCAACTTGTCCACCGTGAAGACCTCGTCGGCTTCGCCGTCGTTTTTGCCCGAACGGTTGAGCGCGATCACATACGCATCGAACGCCTTGGCCTTGCGCGCGACCTCCTTGCCGATCGTGCCGTAACCGGCGGTGACGATGGTCTGGCCTTCGATAGAGCCGATCTTGGGGCGCACGGTCACGCGGTCCCATTGGCGGGTGACGCGCATGCGCTCGAATTCGGGAATGCATTGATGGAGCGCGATCAGGAGCCCCATGGCGTGTTCGGCGATGGTGCTGCCCTTGGTGCCGCTCGTATTGGTGATCATGACGCCGTCGGGGATGCCGGGAATGACGAATTTATCGAGACCGTCGGAGGTGGCTTGAATCCAGCGCAGTTTTTTTGCGTGCTCATTCAGGATGCCGGCGACTTTCTTGTTGTAGTGGCTGCCCGCGACGATGAAGACATCGGCGTCGGGGCATTCGCGCCTGACGTCGTCGTCCGAGTCGATACGGACGCACGACAAATCGGGATGTTTCTTCATGAGCGCATCGAAGATCGGCGTCTCGAAGGTGAGGCTGTAAAGAACTTTCATGACGATGATCCTGATGTCCGTTCGGGCGTCTTGAGAGACAGGCCGAGCAGGGCCCGGCGCTTGAGCCACGGGCTCGGCCGGTAACGGTCGTCGCCGTAGTAGCCGTAGAGCGCTTCAATCATATCGAGGATCAGCCGGGCGCCCAAGCGGTCGCCGGCCTCGAGCGGGCCCTCGGGATAGTTGAAGCCGAGCTTCATGGCGATATCGAGATCCCCGGGAGCGGCGATACCTTGCTGGCAGATGTCGCCGGCGAGATTGGTCATCACGGCCTGCAGGCGCGGCATGATGAAGCCGGGGCTGTCGTTGATCCGGGTGACCTTGGTGCCGTCCGCCGCCAGCAGCGCGAGCAGCGTTCGGGCCGCGCTCTCGTCGGCGCCGGGCGGGGTCATGGCGGTGCGGCGGGTCTCCCAGCCGAACAGGGTATCGACGGCCATGGAGCGCGCCGGATCGGCGCTCACGGCCAAGGCGCTCGCGGTGGCGTCCTCGGTGCGCGGCGCGAGCAGCGCGGGCGTGCCTTTCGAGGGCTTTTTCGCGGTGTCCACGGCAACGCCGGCGGCTTTCGCCAGTGCCGCGAGCTTGGCCCGGGCGGTTTTGTCGTGGCCCCAAATCCAGACCTTTTTCGGTAGCGTTTTCGGCATGTCCGGTTCGGGATCGATCAGCGGGGCGTTGTCCTCGCCGTACCGGTAAAACCCCCGGCCGCTTTTGCGCCCCAGGGTGCGCGCCTCGAATAAAAGTCTTTGGTCGAGGCTCGGCCGGTAGCGGGGATCGTTGAAGAAATCCTCGAAGATAGATTTGTTCGCCGGATAATTCACGTCGAGCCCGACGAGATCGATCAGCTCGAACGGCCCCATGCGAAAACCGCCGGCGTCGCGAACGATGCGGTCGATATCCTCGGGCGGGGCGATTTGCTCTTGCGCCAGGCGCAGGCCTTCCGTGTACCAGGCCCGGCCGGCGTTGTTGGCGAGAAAGCCGGGGCTGTCCTTGACCCGGACCGGCGTGCGGCCCATGCGTTCGGCGACGTCGGACAGAAGGCCGATCACGGCACCGTCCGTGAACGGCGTGTAAATCACTTCCGCCAAGCGCATTAACGGCACCGGATTGAAGAAGTGCATGCCGGCGATACGATTTCGATGCGCGCACTCGGCGCCGATGGCGGCAATCGGCAGGGCCGACGTATTCGAGGCGAGGATCGTGTCGTCGCGGCAGATGTCTTCCAGTTGCTTGAATATTTTTTTCTTGATGTCGAGGTTTTCGATGATCGCCTCGATGACCAGGTCGCAGTCCGCCAGGCCTTGGAGGCTGTCCGCGATCGTGATCCGGCCGAGCGCGTCATCCGCGTCCTTTTGCTCGAGGCGCTTGCGCTCGACCGCGCGCGCCAGCATTTTTTCGACGAACCCGCGCGCATCCCGGGCGGCGCCCTCTTGCGCGTCAGTGAGGACGACGGACAGCCCGCCAAGTGCCGCGACCTGGGTGATGCCGCGGCCCATGGTGCCCGCGCCGATCACGCCGATTCGGAAGTTTTCGTTGAGCGGTTTTCCGACCATCGTCCGGGCCCGCCGCTAGGCGGCCTTTTCGATCAGCATCGACGCGCCGTTGCCGCCGTTGCCGCAGAGCGTCGCCAGGCCGTATCGGCCGCCGTCCTGTTCGAGACGGTGCAGGGTGTTGAGCAGAATCCGCGCCCCCGACATGCCGATCGGATGGCCCAAAGCGATCGCGCCGCCCCAGGTATTGACGGTGTCGGGGTCGAGATCGAGCATCCGGATGCAGGCCAGCGCCATGGCGGCGAAGGCTTCGTTGATCTCGGTCTGCTGAACGTTCCGGATATCGAAATCCAGTTTTTTCATCAGCTTCTTGGTCGATTCCACCGGGGCGATGGTGTAGTCCTCGGGCGCGAGCGCGGCCAGCGACGCGCCCATGATGCGCGCCCGCGGCTTGGCGTTAAGGCGTTTCACGGCGCTTTCGGTGGCGATCACGAGCGCGCACGCGCCGTCGGTGATGCCCGAAGAGGTGCCCGCCGTCACGGTGCCGTCTTTCACGAAAAAAGGTTTTAACTTGGCGAGGCCGTCCAGGGTGGTATCGGCCCGGGGGTGTTCGTCGAGTTCCACGATGTCGGGGCCCTTGCGGCCCGGAACCTCGACCGGCGTGATTTGGGATTTATACCGGCCGGCCTCGATCGCCTTGGTCGCGGTTTGCTGGCTTTTCAACGCGAACCGGTCCTGATCCTCGCGGCTGATGCCCTCGCGCGCGGCCATCTTGTCGGCAAGCTCGCCCATGTGGGCGCCGGTCAGCGGATCGCGGAAACCGTCCTTGGAGAGCCCGTCGAGAACCGGCGTATCGCCCATTTTCGTGCCCCAGCGCAGGTTGGGGACCAGATAGGGAATCGAGCTCATGTGCTCGCAACCGCCGACCACGGCGACGTCGGCCTCATTGTCGAGCAACGCGGAGCGGGCTTCCATCACGGCGAGCAGGCCCGAGATGCAGGCCATTTGGGTCGTGTGCGCCGGCGCCGTTTTCGGCAATCCGCCCGTGAGGCCCATCAGGCGGGCCGCGTTCGGGCCGTTGCCGGCCTGGCGGGC
>JBBDTH010000150.1:0-18700 GCA_040904505.1 Rhodospirillales bacterium
TCAGGGTCGTGCGGGCGTCCGCGGGGGTACGGACCGGGGCCGGGAAGGCGAGGCGGGCGGTGTCTCCCGCGCGCAACAGATCGCAGCCTTCCGGATCGCACCCGCTCAGCCGCCAGCCGCCGCCCGAGCGTTCGAGCAAAACATTCGCATAGAGGTCGACGGCGTCGGCGTGATCATAGTTCATATGCGCGACGATGCCGGCCTCGTTGGCGATCAGTTCGTCGCATCCGGCGGTATCGAAACTCAAATCGGGGCCGTCGATGTCGTGGACGTCGCCGAAGCCGCCGACGAGATGGCCGCGTTCGACGGCGATGCGGTAAATCGCGAAATCCAATCGAAGCAACTCGGCGGCGTCGGGATGGCGGGCGCAAAACCGGGCCCGGGCGATGGCATCGTCGGTGCGTTCGGCCCGTCCCGATACGCTCGCGCGCGGCCCCGCCAACCGGCTCTCGAAGCCGCCGGTATGGTCGAACAGCAGTGCCGCTTTATTGTCGGCATCGATGTTTTTCGTATGGACCGCCAAGCGCGAAATCAGGATGTACGGTGCGCCGTCATGGCCGCACGCGGTCATGACCAACGAGCCGTACGGCCAGCCGTCGTTCGCGTCGAGGGTAGAGAGCGACGCGAACGCACCGGCGCGTACCATCTCGCGCGCGCGTTTGGCCGGGGACGGATCAGCCGTTGTCATATCCTCCGAAACGCCGATTACTTGGTTTCAAGAAAAACCACCTCGTCGCCACGGGTTTTGAACTCGGTGCCGAAGGGCTCGCTCTTGGCGCGCATGATAGCCAGTTCCTCGGCTTCGGATTTAAGCGATTTGAGAACCGACTCGTTCTTATTGTTGTGGCGGATGAATTGGAATCCGGCCCGGGTCACGCGCTTGCCGTCGAACTGAACCCGGCCCATCAAGCCGACCCAATCGGGATGCTTGTGGCCGCGATGGCCGATGTTGAAGGAAAAGCTGCCCATGCCGTAGAAAATCGGCTTCTTCTTATACGTCGCGACGGCGAGCGGCACGTGGGGTCCGTGCCCCATCACGACATCGGCGCCGGCATCGATGGCGGCGTGGGCCAATTCGGTTTGGTACTGATAGACCTGACCGTCGTTGCCCCAATGAATCGACGCCACGGCAATGTCGCATTTTTTCTTGAGCGCTTTGACCTGTTTGGAGAAGTCGGCGAGGTACTCGGGATCGGTCCAGGTCACGATTTCAGGTGCGACGCCCGGCCGGTTGGCCGCGCGGTGGTCGATTTTCGGGCGGTAGGCGGTATGGACCTTGATGGCCGCCACGCCCGGGTTGTAGAGACCGGCTTCGTGGTTGTTCGGCCAGTACACGCAGGTACGCTGCACCATGCCGAATTTCAATTTTTTGCTTTTGACGATGGCCGGTTCCAGGGCTTTTTTGAGGTTGGCCCCGGAGCCCGTGTGCGGGATGCCCATACGGTCCATGATGGCATTCGAGTTGTTGATGACATCGTCGCCGTAATTCACGTTGTTCGCGTTGCCGATGGCGCCGATACCGGCGTCGATCAGGGCCTTCGCCGAAATGCTCGGCGCATGAAAGCCTTCCCGTTGCAGCAAGCCCGATACGCCGGCCTTGAACTCCTTCTGGCTAAGCCCGTCATCGGGGGCATCGAAGAAGCAACATTCCAGGTTGGAAAAAACCACGTCGGCTTTTTTCAGGGTATCGGCGACTTGGGCGAACGGGATTTTCGGGTCGGTGACCCCCATAAGGTTGATGTCGCCGGTCAGAATCAGGGTTTGTGTCATGGAAGCCCCCAGGTGATTTTTGTGAGAACGTTTGAAAAAATCGGCTGAAATCCGGGACTCTATAAAACGATATTATAATGTCGCGGGTGACGCCGTTGAACCGGGCCGATCCTATCGGCTAGGCTGGGGCCCGGCAAGAGCCTCGGCACATGTCCCGGCAGCGACCCCGGCGCAGGCTTGCGGATGCCGGCGGCGAGGGTGAGGCCCGTAAAACCGGGAGTTTTGGTCGTTGACAACCAAGGGGGAGGGGGTATATTGCCGCCTCTTTCAGCGGGAATTCCCGGAATTCAGCCCCGATGCCCTCGCGGCATCGTTGGGGCCCAGTAGAGAGTTACTCAATGTACGCGGTTATCAAAACGGGCGGCAAGCAATATAGGGTCGCGAAAGACGACGTGATCGTCGTCGAAAGCCTGGCGGGCGAGCCCGGTGCGATGGTCGAACTCGGCGACGTGCTGATGCTCGGCGGCGCGGACACGACCGCCGAAGTAAATCGGGACACGCTTTCCAAGGCGGCTGTCTTCGCCGAAGTCGTCGAGCAGACCCGCGGCGAAAAGATCATTATCTTTAAGAAGAAGCGCCGCCAAAATTACCGGCGCAAGAAAGGCCACCGTCAGAACCTGACCGTGTTGAAGATTTTGGACGTCAGCCCGACCGGCACCAAGCCGAAGGTCGCGGCCCCCGCCAAGAAGACGCCGGCGGACACCGAGAAAATGGAAACGGCCGCCGAAACCGAAGCGCCGGCCGCGCGCGATACGGCGCCCAAGGCGGCAGCGAAAAAAGCGCCCGCCAAAAAGGCGCCGGCGAAAAAAGCGGCCGCCAAGAAAGCGGCGCCGAAGAAAGCGCCGGCTAAAAAAGCCGCCGCGAAGTCGAAACCCAAGTCGAAGGAGTAATCGCCATGGCCCATAAAAAAGCTGGCGGCAGCTCACGCAACGGCCGCGACTCCATCGGTCGCCGGCTCGGCCTGAAGAAATCCGGCGGTCAAGCCGTGATTCCGGGCAACATCATCGTGCGCCAGCGCGGCACCAAGTATCATCCGGGACGCGGTGTCGGTATCGGCAAGGACCACACGTTGTTCGCGACCGAAACCGGGCAGGTGCTCTTCGAGCACCGCGCCAAGGGGCGGGTGTATGTGAATGTGGAGCCGGCATCGTAAACGCCGAACGGCCATCTGCCTTATGACAGGGGAATGGCCGGCCATTCCCCTTTTTTCGTATATAGGGTTTAATTTTCAAAGTCGAAACGCTCGGATTGCGCGATGAAGTTTTTGGATGAAGCAAAGATCTTCGTCAAAGGCGGCGACGGCGGCAACGGCTGCGTGTCCTTCCGGCGGGAGAAATACGTGCCGCGCGGCGGACCGGACGGCGGCGACGGCGGGCGCGGCGGTTCCGTGATCGCCGAGTGTGTCGACGGCCTCAATACCCTGATCGACTTCCGCTACCGTCAGCACTTCAAGGCCGAACGCGGCCATCACGGCATGGGCAAGAACCGGACCGGGGCCGCCGGCCAAGACATCATCATGCAGGTTCCCGTCGGCACCCAGATTATGGCCGACGACAAAACGACCCTGATCGCCGATCTGACCGAACCGGGCCAACGGGTCGTCCTGGCCGCGGGCGGCGATGGCGGTTTCGGCAACACGCGCTACAAATCCTCGACCAATCAGGCGCCCCGCCGTTTCTCGCCGGGGCATCCCGGCGAGGAGGAGTGGCTGTGGCTCCGGTTGAAACTGATCGCCGATATCGGTTTGGTCGGGCTGCCGAACGCGGGCAAGTCGACGTTTCTGGCCGCGGTTTCGCGGGCGACGCCGAAAGTGGCGGACTATCCGTTCACGACCCTGCATCCGAATCTCGGCGTCGTCGATCTCGACCATGAAACGTTCGTCATCGCCGATATTCCCGGCTTGATCGAAGGGGCCAGCGAAGGCGCCGGTTTGGGAACCCGATTCCTGGGGCATATCGAACGCTGCCGGGCGTTATTGCACCTGATCGACGGGACCCATGAGGATGTCGCCGCGGCTTATCGCACCATCCGCCGCGAACTCGCGGCTTACGGCGCGGCCGTGGCGGCCAAGCGGGAAATCGTCGCGTTGAATAAATGCGATGCCTTGACGCCCGAGGAGATCGAGGAGAAACGCTTGCAATTGGCCGATGCGGCGGGCCGCGACGTCGCCGTTATTTCCGGCGTCGCCGGTATCGGGGTTAAGGCCTTGGCCTATACGCTCTTGGGGATCGTCCAGGACGGCAGGGCCCAGGCCTGCGAGGAGGCCCGCGAGGAGGCCGGCGACACGGGCACGGCTTACGCACCATGACCGGAAAGCAAAACCGTTCTTTAAGTTCGGGGCGCCGTGTCGTCATTAAGGTCGGATCGACCCTGTTGGTCGATCGCGATCGGGGCGTCGTTCACCGCCGTTGGCTGGAAACCCTGGCCGAGGATATCGCCCGGCTGCGCAAGCGCGGGCAGGATGTGCTGGTCGTCTCCTCGGGCGCCATTGCCCTCGGCCGGCGTTATTTAGGATATGCCGCCGGTACGTTGAAGCTGGAAGAAAAACAGGCAGCGGCGGCGGCCGGCATGATCCGACTCGCGCACGCCTATCAGGAGACCCTGGCGCAGCATGCTGTCACGACCGCGCAAGTGCTCCTGACGTTCGGCGACACGGAAAACCGGCGCCGGTATCTCAATGCCCGCAATACCCTCGAACAGTTGTTCAGGGCCGGCGCCGTGCCCATCGTGAACGAAAACGACACCGTCGCGACGGATGAAATCCGCTTCGGCGACAACGACCGGCTGGCCGCCCGAGTGGCGGCCATGATCAGCGCCGACGTGTTGGTCGTTTTGTCGGATATCGACGGGCTTTATACGGCCGATCCGAGAGTGCAAAGCGATGCGGCTCATATTCCGGAAGTGAAGGCGATCACGCCCGAGATTGCCGCCATGGCGGGCGGCGCCAAACCGCAAGACGGGCTCGGCGGCATGATCACGAAAGTCGAGGCGGCCAAGATTGCGATGGGCGCCGGCTGCCGGATGGTGATCTTCAACGGGCATGGCGAGCATCCGTTGCGAGGGCTCGAGGACGGCGCGGCCTGCACGTGGTTTTTGCCCTCGGCCTCGCCGCGCACGGCCCGCAAGCAATGGATTGCCGGCGCCTTGAAGCCCGCCGGGCGCTTGATCGTGGACGACGGCGCCTTGAAGGCGTTGAAGCAGGGGAAAAGCCTGCTGCCGGCGGGGGTTGCCGAGGTGTCGGGAAATTTCGACCGGGGCGATGCGGTGCGGGTATGCGCGCCGGACGGCACCGAGATCGCGCGCGGTTTGTGCGCGTATGCCGCGCCGGACGCGCGCCGGATCATGGGCCACAAAAGCGGTGAAATCGAACGGCTTCTGGGGTACCGTGGCCGGGACGAGATGATCCACCGCGACGATTTGATTTTGAGTTGAAGGCCTGAATGATGGCGATGGCAACGGCCGTTACGAACGAGCCCGAGGCGGGCGCGGAATCCGTTAAGACGCTCATGCGCCGCTTGGGCGAGAACGCCAAGACGGCGGCGCGCCAATTGGCCGTCGCCTCTGTGGAGGCCAAGAACAAAGCCTTGCGGGAAGCCGCCGCCGATTTGCGGGCGGGCAGGGCCAAGATCATCGAAGAGAATGCAAAAGATATCGCGTGGGGCAAGGATAAAGGCCTGACCGATGCCATGCTCGACCGCTTGATGCTGAATGACGAACGGATCGAGGCGATGGCCAAGGGGCTCGAGGATATCGCGGACCTGCCCGATCCCGTGGGCCGGATCATGGATGAATGGGATCGCCCGAACGGCTTGAAAATTTCCCGCGTCCGGGTGCCGCTCGGCGTTATCGGCGTCATCTACGAATCCCGCCCGAATGTGACGGCCGATGCCGGCGGTTTGTGTTTGAAGTCGGGCAATGCGGTGATTCTGCGGGGCGGCTCGGAGAGCCTTCATGCATCGCTGGCTATCGCCGCGTGTTTGCACGCCGGCCTGCGGGCCGCCGGGTTGCCCGAGGCCTGCATTCAATTGGTGCCGACGCGCGACCGTGCCGCCGTCGGCGAAATGCTCACCATGACCGGGGTGATCGATGTCATCGTGCCGCGTGGCGGCAAGTCCTTGATCGAACGAATCGATGCCGAAAGCAAAATTCCGTTGTTCCGTCATCTCGAGGGAATTTGCCACACCTATGTTCACGAAGATGCCGATCTCGAAATGGCGCGCAAAATCGTTTTGAATGCGAAAATGCGCCGTCCCGGTATTTGCGGCGCCACGGAAACGCTGTTGGTCGACCGATCCGTTGCCGCGGTATTCTTGCCGCCTATGATTGACGACTTAATGGAGGCCGGGTGCGAGATTCGCGGCGACGATGCGGCCCGAACCATAGACTCGCGGATCAAACCGGCACGCGAAGAGGATTGGCGTACCGAATATCTGGATGCCGTTCTCGCCGTCCGGGTGGTCGACGGCCTCGATGACGCCGTCGGGCATATCGCTCGGTACGGTTCCGAGCACACCGACTCGATCCTGACCGAAAATGACGATGCCGCCGAGGCATTTTTGAACCGTGTCGGCAGCGCCATCGTGATGGTGAACGCCTCGACGCAGTTCGCGGATGGGGGTGAATTCGGCATGGGGGCCGAAATCGGAATTTCGACCGGGAAGATGCACGCCCGCGGCCCCGTCGGGGTCGAACAACTGACCACGTTCAAATACAAAGTCCGCGGCAGCGGGCAGTGCCGTCCGTGATCGTCCGGCGCGTCGGCCTTTTAGGCGGCTCTTTCAATCCCGCCCACGACGGCCATGTGCATATCAGCGAGTGCGCCTTGCGGCGCCTGCGCCTGGATCAGGTCTGGTGGCTGGTGACGCCGCAGAACCCGTTGAAATCGGTTGTGGGGATGGCGCCCTTCGCGGAGCGTTTGGCGGCGGCTCGGGCATTCGTCGAGACCCCCCGAATCGTCGTTTCTGATTATGAGGCCCGGGCGGGCACCCGCTATACCATCGAGGCCCTGGAACGGCTGGTGCGCGAGCACCGCGGTAAGCGTTTCGTATGGCTGATGGGGGCGGATAACCTGATGGAGGCGCACCGCTGGCGGCGGTGGACATCAATATTTAATACGGTCCCCATTGCGGTTTTCGCCCGTCCCACTTATTCTTTAAGGGCATTGTCGGCTAAGGCAGTGCACCGTTTCGCGGGCGCCCGCGTGGCGGAAAGCCAGGCGAGCGCGTTGGCGGACATGAGACCGCCGGCTTGGGTTTTTTTGAACATCCGGCTTCATGACGCTTCCGCGACTCGGATTCGCGCTCAATGGGATGCCAAGAGGGACGCTAAGAGGGATACCGGGACATTCCGTGGAGCCTCGGGCAAACAGCAGAAAGGAAGCGGATCATAGCCAAAGCAAGAGCAAATCCACCGAGGGCGACCGCCCTGCTCCGAATGGTGGAATCCTCGTTGGACGACGATAAGGCTCAAGATGTCGTCGTCATCGATTTAGCGGGCAAAACGGATTTTGCCGATTTTATGGTCGTCGCCAGCGGCACGTCGCAACGCCAGATCGGCGCGATGGCCGAACATCTCCGGGACAAACTAAAAGCACGGGGCCTCAAGGGCATTACCATTGAGGGCGAGCCGCAATGCGATTGGGTGCTGATCGACGCGGGCGATATCCTGGTGCATTTGTTCCGGCCCGATGTTCGCGAGTTTTACGGCCTGGAGAAACTTTGGGGCAATCCGGCCCGGGAATTCGGGGCATCGCAAGAGTTGATGGCGTAAGCCCCGGGATCGGTCAGCGGCGTGTTGTAAATGCGTATTCTCGTGGCCGCGGTCGGCCGTTTCGGAGCGGGCCCGGGGAAAGCCGGGGCGGAGCGAACGTTATTCGACGAATACGCCCGGCGCATGAACGCTCCGGTCTCGTTAAGGGAAGTCGAGGAAAAGCGCCCCCTGACGCCCGACGCGTTGATGAAGAGCGAGGCGGAAAAGTTGCGGTCGGCCATTCCGAAAGGAGCGGTGACGGTGGCGTTGGATGCCGGCGGCAAGGAATTCAGCAGCGAGGATCTAGCGCGGCACTTCCAAAAATGGCGCGATGAGGGTGTCAAGGACGTGGCGTTCGTGATCGGCGGCGCCGAGGGGCTCGATCGGAGCGTCAAGGAACAAGCGACGATGCGGTTGAGCCTGGGGCCGATGATTTGGCCCCATATGCTGGTCCGGGTCATGCTGATGGAGCAAATTTACCGGGCCCAGTGTATACTGAGCGGACATCCGTATCACCGGGCCTGAGGCCTGGAAACACGCAGACCGTGGAAAATCGCCTCATCCGTGCATAATTATATAGAGTAAGCATGACAGATCAGAAAACCGCCCGATCCCACCGCCGCCCCGTCGTCCTGTGTATTCTGGACGGCTGGGGGGTGCGCGCCGAAACCGACAACAATGCCATCGCGCTTGCCGATACGCCCAACTGGGACCGGTATATCGCCGAGGCGCCTCATGCGCAGTTGCAGGCCTCCGCCTCGGATGTGGGCTTGCCGCCGGGGCAGATGGGCAATTCGGAAGTGGGTCATATGACCTTGGGCGCGGGCCGGGTCGTGATGCAGGATTTGCCGCGGATCGATACCGCCGTGAAAGACGGCACCTTGGCCGACAACCCGGTTCTCGTCGACTTCATCGAGACCTTGCGGCAGAACGGCGGGGCTTGCCATTTGATGGGGTTGGTGTCGCCGGGCGGCGTTCATTCTCATCAGGATCATATGGTCGCGGTGGCGCGGCTCGTGAGTGCCGCGGGCGTGCCCGTGGTGGTGCATGCTTTTCTGGACGGGCGGGATACCCCGCCGAAGAGCGCCGCCGAGTACATGAGCCGGTTCATGGACGATCTGCGCGACGTCGAAGGGGTTTCCTTCGGCATCGTGAGCGGGCGCTATTATGCCATGGATCGGGACAAGCGGTGGGACCGTACCGAGAAAGCCTATAACGCGCTCGTCAATGCCGAGGGGGAACGCGCGCCCGATCCGCATGCGTGCATCAAGGACAGTTACGCGAAAGACGTGGCCGATGAATTCGTGCTGCCGACGGCGATCGGCGATTACCGGGGGATGAAAGACGGCGACGGGCTTTTAATGGCCAATTTCCGGGCCGATCGTGCACGGCAAATTCTGGCGGCGCTGGCGTACCCCGACTTCGACGGTTTCGAAAGAAAGCGAATCGTCGATTTCGCCGCGCGCGTCGGCATGGTGGAGTATTCCGAAGCGCACAGCCGGTTTTTCAAGACGATGTTTCCGCCGGAGGCGTTGAAAAACATTCTCGGACAGATCGTATCCGAATCGGGCATGACTCAGCTTCGTATCGCGGAAACGGAAAAATACGCCCACGTCACCTTTTTCCTGAACGGCGGCCGCGAAGACGTTTTCCCCGGCGAGGAGCGCATCCTTATTCAGTCGCCCAAGGTCGCGACCTACGATCTGCAACCGGAAATGTCGGCCGGGGAAGTGACGGACAAGTTCGTCGATGCCATCGAGTCGGGGCGCTTCGATCTTATCGTCGCGAATTATGCCAACGGCGACATGGTCGGGCACACGGGGATTCTGTCGGCGGCCATGAAGGCGGCGGAAACCGTCGATGCGTGCCTGGGGCGTTTGGAGTCCGCGGTTCGCAAGGTCGGCGGCGTGTTGCTGATTACCGCGGATCACGGAAATTGCGAGAACATGCGCAACGAGGAGAACGATCAACCTCATACGGCCCACACGATGAACGCCGTTCCTTTCGTGGTCTTGAACGGCCCCGACGGCATCGACCGTGTCGCCGATGGCGGCCTCGCGGACGTCGCGCCGACTATTCTCGATCTGTTGGGAATCGATCAGCCCTCGGATATGACGGGACGATCGCTGTTGGCCGGTAAGAAGGCCGAAGCCGTTGCGGCTCAATAAGGATTTTTTGTTGGACACCCTCGTCCCTGTGCTGCGTTCATATCTGCGTATTTCATTTTACGTTTCGGCGCTTGTCGTTTTACCGGCGGCGTTATCTCACGCCGCGCCGGACGATAAGAGCGCCGGAAAAGGCGTTCAAAAGCTCGAGGACGTCGAGCGGGCCTTACAAAACGAGCGCGAGCAAAAGCGCCGGCTCGACCGGGAAGCCCGCGATCTCGAGCAGGAACTGAGCCGTCTGCGCGACGAGATCGTTACGGCCGCTCAAAAAGCCCAAGCCCATGAAGACGAGGCGACGGAATTGGAAAATCGTATTCTCGAGTTGGACGCCCGCGAGGTCGAAAGTCGGGTGCAGCTTCAGAAAAGCCGGGGGCAAACGGGGCGTGTCCTCATGGCGCTTACCCGAATGGCGCGAAATCCCCCGGAAGCGCTTTTCGTGCAGCCGTCGTTGCCGTCGCAAACCGTGCGCAGCGCGATTCTGCTCCGGGCCGCCGTGCCTGAGATCGAACAGCGGGCCGGGCGCTTGCGCGAAAGGCTGGCGGATGTCGCGGCGGCCCGGGACGCCGTGGCGGAGCGACGCAAGCGGTTGCAGAATGTCATGGCATCGTTGCATCGCCAGCAAGAGCGTATCGGGGCGTTGGTCGAGCAAAAAGCAAAAATCAAAACAAAAGCCGAAGCCGAGCGCGAACGCAGTGCCAAGCGTGTTGCCGCGCTGGCCCGGCGAGCTAAATCATTGCGCGAATTGATGGAGACGTTGGAGCGGGAAGAGCAAAAGCAAACCGAACGCCGCCGTATCGAGCGGAAGAAAAAACCGAAGGCGCCCGTCGTATCGCTTGAGACCGATCCCGGGCTTCCGATCACGAAATCGCGAGGCACGCTCGTGCAACCGGCCATCGGCCGGCTGGTCGGGCGCTATGGCGGGTCGTCGGGGACCGGCCTCAGACGTAAGGGCATTTCCATCGAAACCCGCCAAGACGCTCAAATCGTTGCGCCTTTTCGGGGAAAAGCCGTTTTTGCCGATAGATTCCGCGGTTATGGGCGACTCTTGATCATCGATCACGGCGAAGGATATCATACCCTTCTTGCCGGCCTGGCCCGCATTGCCGTTCAAGTCGGGCAGGTTGTCGTCGCCGGCGAACCGGTTGGGGTGATGGCGGGTTCACCACAAGATATAAAGCCGGTTCTGTACGTCGAGCTTCGCCGCAAGGGACAACCGATCAATCCTTTGCCGTGGTTAACCACTCAAAATGCTAAGGTAAACAAATGAAAAAACATGCCGCACTGATGACGTTGTTTACGTTCCTGGTTATTGCACCGGCAACGCACGCAGCGGAGAACGCTAAAAACTCCGCCGATACGTATCGCTTGCTTCATTTGTTCGGCGATGTTTTCGAGCAAGTCCGGGCCAAGTATGTCGATAAACCGTCCGACCAGGAGCTGATCGAAGCGGCGATCGCCGGCATGCTGACGTCGCTCGATCCGCATTCGAGTTACTTGAATGCGAAAAATTTCCGGGAAATGCAGGTTCAGACTCGCGGCGAATTCGGCGGCCTCGGTATCGAGGTGACCATGGACGGCGGGTTGATCAAGGTCGTTTCGCCGATCGACGAGACGCCGGCTCATAAAGCCGGAGTAGAGCCCGGCGACCTGATCACCCACCTTGACGGCAAGCCGGTCATGGGGCTGACCCTTTCCGAGGCGGTCGAGAAGATGCGGGGGAAGGTTGGTTCCGACATTTTGATTACGATTCGGCGGGGAGCGAAGGAACCGTTCGATGTCGCTATCACGCGGGCGATCATCAAGATCCGTTCGGTACGCTCGCATCTCGAAGATAAAATCGGTTACATCCGGATCACGACGTTTAACGAGCAGGCGGATAAGGGCGTTAAAAAAGCCGTCGAACAATTCACTAAGGATCTCGGCGACAAGATTCAGGGCATCGTCCTCGATTTGCGGAACAATCCGGGCGGGTTGTTGGATCAGGCAATCGCCGTTACCGATGTCTTTCTCGATAAGGGCGAAATCGTTTCGACGCGTTCCCGCGAGACCAACGATACTCAGCGATTCAATGCCCGCAAGGGCGATTCGGCGAAAGGCGTGCCGATGGTCATTCTGGTTAATGGAGGCTCGGCATCGGCTTCGGAAATCGTTGCCGGCGCGCTTCAGGATCATGGCCGGGCGGTCGTGATGGGGACGAAGTCCTTCGGAAAGGGATCGGTGCAAACTATTTTCCCGCTTTCCGGGCATGGCGCGATGCGTTTGACGACGGCGTTGTATTATACCCCCTCGGGCCGCTCGATTCAGAAAGTCGGGATCGAGCCCGATATCCTTATCGATCAGGCGCGCGTCGAGGCCATGACCGCGCCGAAACGAAGCCGGGAATCCGATTTGCGCGGTGCGATCGAGCAAGGTAACAAGAAAGAACAGCCCGATCAGCCGCCGGCCGCGAAACCGGAAGGCGGCGCAAACGCCGAAGAGGATAAAACCAAGACAACGGCTCAGGATTATCAACTGTCGCGCGCCCTTGATTTGTTGCGGGGACTCGCGATTCTTTCGAAAAACGAGCGGCCGAAAATCAACTGATCGTTTTGTATCCTCGGCGGATGTGAGCGGCAGACAAGGCGGATCGGATCATGGCCGAAAAAGAAGCCGATCGTGACGGCGACCTGGAAGAGGAGGTGAGCCCGGAGGCCGAGTCGCCGACTGCCGGCGACGGCGACGATGAGCTGATCGGCGAAGAGTATAAACTCGACGTCGATAAACTCGATTTCGGGGACAATTTCGAAGCCGACGAAAATGAGGAAGGCGGCTCTCAGAAGAAGGGCCTGATTCTTATCGCGGCCGCCGCCGTGGCGGGGGTCGCGATTCTCGGCGGCGGCGGCTGGTTTCTTTTCTCTTCCGGCGGCGATGACAAAACGGCGTTACCGCCCGGCCCCTCGGGGGTCCCGCGGGTGGTGATGGAAATGCCGCCGCGCGGGGGCGCGGGCAGTATGCTCACGCCGCCGGTGGGGACGGCACCGGGTGCGGCGGGAGTCCCGACGGCCGCCAAGCCGCTTACGGCCGTGGCGACAGCGGCACCGTCGGCCGGTCTGGTCGTTCCGTCCGTAACCTTGGCGGCGTTTTCGAAACTTACGGATTTACCCCCCGGCAATCCCGTGCTCGAGCAGGTCGATCCGGAGTTAACCGAGCAGGTTAAATCGGGCCTCTTGCCGAAGGTCGGGCCCAACGGCCGCAAACCTTGGAAAGTATACGCGCGCGCGTTCGACGGTAAGGATGCCCGGCCCCGTATCGGCATCATCATCACGGGGATGGGGCTTAGCCGGGCCGCGACCGAAGCCGCGATTTCAAAGTTGCCGGGGGCCGTAACCCTGGCTTTTACGCCCTATGCTCAAGTTCTCGACGATTGGGCCTCCATTGCCAGGCGCATGGGGCATGAGGTGATGCTGTCGCTGCCGATGGAATCGGCGACCTTTCCCGTCGAGGATGCGGGGCCCTATGCCTTGTTGTCCGAAGTGCCCGTGAAAGAGAATTTGAACCGGTTGGATAGTGTCTTGGGCAAAATGGGCGGTTACGTGGGCGTGGTGGGCTATATGGGAACGTTATTCAGTAAGGATACGGAGAAATTGCGCCCCATTCTGGAAACGCTGAAACTTCGCGGGTTGATGTTTGTCGATAACGGAGAAACGAAGCAGACGGCGGCGCCGAAGCTCGCCACGGCGATCGGCGTTCCCCGGGCGATGACGGATTTATCCTTGGATTCGCGATTGTCGCTGGCGGCCATCGACGGGCAATTGGCCCGGCTCGAAGGAATCGCCCGCGAACGGGCCGCGGCCATAGCGATTTCGGCACCCTATCCCATCGTCATGGAACGTCTGGCGCGCTGGATAAAAACATTGGACGATAAAAAATTGGCCTTGGCGCCGATCTCGGCTCTCGCCGATGTCCAATTCATACAATAGTTTCTAAACCGTCATGGATCTCGTGAAAGCCGAGGATCTTCCGTATCGACCTTGCGTCGGCGCGATGATCCTGAATTCCGACGGGCTGGTTTTCGTCGGCCGGCGTATGGGCATTTCATCGGACGACAGTGCTTGGCAGATGCCGCAAGGCGGCATCGACCGGGGCGAGGATGCGCGCGAAGCGATTAGGCGGGAATGCCGGGAAGAGATCGGTACCGATAAATTCGAAATCTTGGCCGAAAGCGCGGAGTGGCATGTTTACGATCTGCCGGCGGACCTGATCGGAAAAACGTGGGGCGGGCGGTATCGCGGCCAGAAGCAAAAGTGGTTTGCGGTGCGTTTTGCCGGCACCGATCGCGATATCGACCTTCAGGCCACGGGGCACGCGGAATTCAGCGATTGGAAATGGGTCACGCTGAAACAGCTGCCGAATTTAATCGTTCCCTTCAAACGCAAGGTATATCAGGGCGTTATTTCCGAATTCGGTTCCTGGGCCCGGGCCATCGCGGAAAACAATCGCTGAAGCCGGTTTTAGGGCGGCCTGTTTCCGGCACGATTTTTATGGCATAATGGTGTGCAGAATGAACCAACGGCTCGTTATAAGTTGATTCCCCGCCCGGGTTTGCATAGCATGCAGCCATCATCGCGGCTTTGTTTATAACGCCTCAAACCTTATATAACAGGCTTGGAAGGGTCGTTGGTCATGGGATGCCTTATCGGTACCCAGGACACGGAATTGGTTGTGTCGGTCATTCAAGGAGAAGGAGAAGGTAGGCCATGGCGGTTATAACTGCATCGAATGCGGTATCCCTCGATATCGTGCCGCTCGCACAAACGTTCGGCGCGGAAATCAAGGGAGTTAATCTGTCAGAGCCGATTTCCGAAGACCTGGCACAGGCAATCGTGGATGCGTTCCATAAATACTCGGCTCTCGCGTTTCGCGGCCAGAACCTCACGCCGGCCGCTTTCAGCCGCTTCAGCGGCATTTTCGGCGAGCTGGATATTCATCACTTGGCGGAACATACGTTTCCCGATTACCCGGAAGTGCGGGTGCTGTCCAATCTGAAAAAGGAAGGCAAGCTTATCGGGACCTTCAAGGGCGGGCGGTATTGGCACACGGATATTTCGTATATGAAGGAGACGGCCCTGGCGACCATCGTTTACGGCAAGATTTGCCCGCCGGAAGGCGCCGATACGTTGGTCGCCGATATGTATGCCGCTTACGAAGCGATGCCGGAAAGCCTGAAGAAAAAACTCGAGGGGCGGACGGCCATTCACGATCGTAATTATCATTATGGCGTTCTGTATCCGGAACGACCGCCTCTGACGCCGGAGCAGGTTTCTCATGTGCCGTCGGTCGAACATCCGTGCATCATCACGCATCCGGTTACGGGGAGAAAGGCGGTTTACATCGTAAAGCACATCGTTTCGACGATCAGCGGCCTCAGCGAGGAGGAATCGCAGAAACTCGTCGACGAGGTCGAGGCGTTCGTGACCCAGCCGAAGTTCGTTTACAGCCACAAATGGCAGGAAGGCGACGTCGTCATGTGGGACGATCGGTGTACCCTGCACGCGGCCACGCCGTTTGACGATTCTAAATATGACCGGATGTTATATAGAACCCAAATCAAAGGTGACGTTCCATACTATCGCGCGTAATTCTAAAACCGACTTTATACTATTGGCAGCACAAAGGGAGAGCCGAACCATGCCGGATACCAATCTAGAAAAAGATAAAAAACAATTCGTCTACGCTTTCGAGGAATTGGACAAGATGCCCGAGGGGCCGACCAGCGCCAAAGTGTCGCCGCGGGATTACGTTTCGGGAAAGTCATCGTCGTATGGCGCGGCGGTTACAGGCGAGACGATGCATGTCGGCTTGATCAACAAAGCGGCGGGGACCGGTTCCAAGCTGCACAACCATCCCAATGAACAATTCAATTTCGTTCTCAAGGGCACGTTGCAGGTCGATATCGATGACCAGACGGTTCTCGTTCCGGAGGGCCATGTCATTCATATTCCGGCCGGCGTTTACCATAGTTGTTGCGCGACGCCGGAAGAAGATGTGGTTTTTTACGTCTGTAAGGATACGCGCCACGGTTTGGCGGGTCCGCCGAAGGACGGCAAGGAAGACGGCCCCCGCAAATTGAAAGCGGAAGAATTGTTGAAATCGGGCAAATCGAAATCCAAGAAAGGTTTGGGCATTACCGCGAAAGCGGCGACCAAGCCGAATACCAAAATCAAGGATTAAAACACGACGTAATTTATACGCTGTCGGCTCCGGCCGGCAGCGTATATTTGTGATCTTACGGCACCGAAAAGGCCGCGCTGGTTTTACAAACAAGGACGGAAAATGCCTTACTATCGCTTTGAAAATATGGAACAAATTACCACAAACCCGCACTTGTCGACGGGCACGGGCGCTATCGTGAACGGGCATTACCTGTCCTTGCGCAACAACAACAAAGCGGCCGGAACGGGCTCGCAGCTGCATTACCATCCCAACGAGTTGATGATTTTTCTGATCGCCGGCCGGTTGAACGCCGTCGTCGGTAAGGATCAAAGGATTATCGAGCCGGGCACGTTCATTCACGTTCCGCCCAATGCGCGCCATTCGATGAAGGCGACCGAGGACGGGCCGGTCAGTTACCTGTATTGCAAGGACAATACCTGGACCCTCACGGGGATCGCCGCCGACGAGGCGCCGCCCGAAACGGCGCCGAGTATCGAGGAAATCAAGGAAGTTTACGAAAGCGGCAAGTGGCCGGGTCAGGAAAAAGACGAATCGAAATCCGAAGCCGTCATCGAGGGTTTGAATGATTGTTATCTGACGATGATGAAATTCAACGACTCCGAGCATTCGGGCAGGATTCACACATGGTACGATGGCGAGCGCATGTCGTTCGGTTATTTCGAATCGCCGCCGGGATATGAAGAGAACGAAGAGTCAAATTCTCACGAGCGGTTCATGTATATCATGAGCGGGACGCTCGAATCATCGATCGACGGCGAGACGAAAAAGATCGGATCGGGCGATCTTTTTCATATTCCTCATCGTTCCAAGTCATCCTTCCGTGTCGGCAACGGCATGGCGCGGTATGCGATCTATCAGTCCAACACCTATCTGGAATCCAAAATTGCCGAATAGCCGTTTCGGCGTCTTAAAAACCGAGTGAATGAATCGGCAATGGTTCCGAGACAGTCGGTTTGTGTCGCGACTTAAAGGGAGACAGAAATGAAATTCAAGGACATACTTTACGAATCGAAGGATCACGTCGCTACGATCACGCTGAACAGGCCCGAGGTCGATAACGCAACCACGGGAGCAACCTTTAAAGAGCTTTACACGGCCTTTAAGGAAGCCGATGCCGATACGTCGGTTGGCGTGGTGGTCCTCACGGGCGCCGGCGATACGCACTTCAACGAAGGCGGTCAAGTCAAGCAACACCTGACGAAGCGTCCGGGGACGCACCGCATGCACTTTTCGCAGCTTCTGGAATGCGCTCAATCAATCCGTAATTGCGGCAAGCCCGTCATCGCGGCCGTGAACGGGCGCGCGATCGGCAGCGGCAATCAATTGCAGCTGCTTTGCGATTTGGCTATTGCCTCGGACAAGGCGGTTTTCGGGCAGCATGGGACAAAGCGCTCGGGAGCGCCGTTGTTTTGGGGCACGACCCTGATGTCCATGTTCGTCGGCGAACGGAAGGCCCGGGAGATCATTTTCCTGTCGCGCGAATACTCGGCTCAGGAAGCCCTCGACATGGGATTGGTCAACAAGGTCGTGCCGCACGATCGGCTTTATACGGAAGTCAAGCAATGGTGCGATGAAATTCTGCAATTGAGCCCGACTTCGCTGAGGATTCTGAAAACCTCGATGAATTTCAAGTCGGACATGCTGTATCCGGCCTTGTTTCATGCCCGCGAGATGTTGGATTTGTTTTCCGACGCGCCCGAGCGCATGGAGGGAACGAAAGCATGGGTCGAGGGAACGAAGCCCGACTTCAACCAATTCCGCAAGCGGCTCGATTAGTTCCGATTCGCCGAAACGCGGAATATTATGTTATCAGAAGCCATCCGTTCATGCCGGTCGGGGCCCGATAAAAAATCTTTGGGTTTGGCCATCCGGGCCGTGCGTGAACGGATGCTTTATGGTATAGCCTGCCCGGCTTATTTATCGTTCCCGCTGATCTTTTAGAACGCAGTCAATGGAATCCTTCTTCGGCCCTGAAGTCACCGCGTTTTTGATGGTGATCGTCATCGACCTGGTCATGTCGGGCGATAACGCGATCATTATCGGCATGGCCGCCAATAGCCTGCCGAAGGATCTCCGGCGCAAGGCCATCATCTACGGCATTATGGGCGCGACCGTATTGCGGATTGTCTTCGCCGCGATGACCGTGCAATTGCTGCAGATCATCGGATTGACCCTGGCCGGCGGATTATTGCTGGCTTGGGTCTGCTGGCGCATGTGGCAGGAACTGCGCAAAGGTAAATCCCTGGCGGAAATGGAAGCCGAAGCAGCGGCGAATCCGGAAGGAAAAGACGCTCAAACGCCGACGACAATGCGCAGTGCGTTAATGAACATCATCATCGCCGATGTTTCCATGTCATTGGATAACGTCCTCGCCGTTGCGGGCGCGGCGCGGGATCATATGAACATTCTGATTTTCGGCCTCGTGCTGTCGATAGCCCTGATGGCGGTTGCCTCGACATATATCGCCAACCTTCTCGACCGCTATCCTTGGATTTCCTATATCGGCTTGGCCGTTATCCTATACGTGGCCGGGGATATGATCTGGCGGGGCGGGTTCGAGGTTCAGTCCGTTCTGTTTAAAGGGTGATTTCCGTCTATCGATGCGGACCCTGAGAGTGCGGGCCGATAGAGCAGATCATGGTTCGTCGGAATCGCCATTTTGGCCTCTGCCCAATGGTTGGCAATTTTGGCCCCTGCCAAATGGGCGGCACTCGGCGATCCGACAACCATATGACTCTGCTTTAAATCATTGATGTAGATCGGATTCACAGGATTTATCGGAACCAAGGGGTGTTTCCGATAAA
>JBBDTH010000151.1:0-18499 GCA_040904505.1 Rhodospirillales bacterium
CCGATATCCGTATGCCGTGGCGCGAAAACACCCGGGCGTATATAAGTATATGTTAACATAAGCCGCCACGGCATCACGAGGACACGCCATGACCATCCTGCTCAACAACGACGACGTGCGCTCGCTTCTTTCCGTGGCCGATTGCATCGGCGTTTTGGAAAGCGCCTACCGGGATTTGGGCCTCGGCGAAGCCGCGCTAAGAGATCGCATGGATCTCGTCTCGCCCGGCGTCAAGGACGACACGATGTACATTCTCAAATCCATGGACGGGCTGATCCCGAACGCGGGGGTGGGATGCGTGCGCATCACCTCGGACATGCATCACTTCTACGAGGTCAACGGGCAACTGCGGCGCACCAAGCTGCCGGCGGCACCCGGCGAGCGCTACACCGGCCTCGGCATCGTGTTCTCGACCGAAACCACCGAACCCCTGATGATCTTCACCGACGGCGCCTTGAATCCGACCCGGGTCGCCGCCACCACCGCGCTCGGCATCAAGCACCTGGCGCGCGCGAATGCCAAGACCGTGGCGCTGCTCGGCTGCGGCAAGCAGGCCGACAAGCAGGTGCCCGCCATCGCCGCCGTGCGCGATGTCGACGTGATCAAGTGCTACAGCCCCTCGGGCCAGAACCGGACGCGCTTTGCCCGCGAAACCAGCGAGAAATACGGCGTTACCGTGATCGACGTGAACAGCGCGGAAGAAGCGGTCGAGGGCGCCGACATGATCCTCTGCGCGACCAACGCCAAGGCCGAAGTCCTGAATCCGGCCTGGGTGAAACCCGGCATGCACCTCGGCTGCATCACCCAGTTCGAGATTCCGGCCTCGGTGGTGCGCGCCGCCGACGTCGCGGTCGTCCATACCAAGACCACCGAGCCGATCTTCGTCACGACTCATGGCTTGGAGCACCCCGAACAGGCCGGCAAGAACCAGTCCTTCTCCGAAGACGCGGGCGTGGACGCCTTGCCGACCCTCGGCGAGCTTCTCAGCGGGCAATGCAAGGCCCGCGAAACCGATGCGCAGGTGACGATCTACCTCAACACCGTCGGCATCGGCCTGCAGTTCGCCGCCGTCGGCGCGCTGTTATACGAGAAGGCGAAGGAACGAGGCATCGGGCGCGAAATCCCGACCGACTGGCTGACCCAGAAGGAAAACTCCTAAACCAATAATCCGATTGGCGCCCTTCCACGGGCATTTCGGCCTACACGGTCACACAGTTGTGATGCCGCATAGCCCTAGTCGTGTTATGCTTTCCCCAGAAAAGTAAAACACCCTAGGGAGGGATCATCATGCGACATCTGTTTTTAGCGGCCGCGGCCGCACTTTTGCTGACGGGCGTCGCGGCGGCACCCGCGTCGGCTCAAAACGTCAAGATCACGCCGCTCGGCACCCATGACGGCGACATGTGCCGCCACGACCGGGCTCTCGTATTCGAGGACCCGGACGGCACGACCCTGCTGTTCGACGCCGGGCGCACGGTCGCCGGCGCGCAAGACCCGCGCCTGCCGAAGAAACTCGACGTGGTGCTGGTCAGCAGCATCCACGGCGATCACCAGGGCGACCGGCGCCAGGACAAACCCGGCGCGGGCACCTGCAAGAGCCCGAAGTACGCGGTGAAAACCACGCCGGATTCTAATTCCGTCGAGATCGCCGCGGGCAAGGGCTCCTACATCCTCGGCGCCGGACAGATGCGCGCCTATTTGAGCGTGCGCATGGTGCGCGCCGGAGTCGATAAGAAGAAGGTCAAGAAGCTCGTCAAGCGGTTGCGCCCGGGCGGCAAGATGAAGTTCGGCGGCGTGATCGTCTCCACCATTCCAACCGTTCACTCGAACGGCGCCGACGCCCCGTTCATCATCGACAAGGAGCTTCAGGCGGCGATGAAGAAAAGCGGCCTGACGGCCTACGGCGGGCCGGACAGCGGCTTTATCCTGCGTTTCACCAACGGCCTCGTGATCTACATCTCCGCCGACACCGGCCACACCTCGGACATGGAAACCCTGGTGCAGCACTATTACAAAGCCAACCTCGCGGTGATGAACATCGGCGACATCAACACCATGGGCCCCGAGGAAGCCGCCTGGGCGACCAAGGAGCTGGTCAAACCGGCGTCCGTGATTCCGTCGCACGCCAACGAGCAATCGACCGAGGGCGGCAAGGTCATCGCCGACTCCAAGCTCGAAAAGTTCATCAAGGAAATCGGCGGCGCCGTCCCCGTGCATCCGACCATCAGCGGCAAGACGATGGAGTTCGACGGCAAGGGCATGTGCGTGAAAGGCTGCTGATCCGGCTCTCGCGAAAGCCCTAACCGAAATCCTCTACAAGACGAGACCGTACGCGTTCGAGTTCATCGGGCGCGTACGGCTCCGCCGTACCATACCCCCAGACCGGGCCGGGCCAGGCGGCGTCCGTCGTGAAGCGCGCGATCACGTGAACATGCAGTTGCTCCACCAGATTGCCGAGCGCGCCGATGTTAATCTTGTCGGGCGCGAATAACGCTTCGAGGATTTCCGACGCCCGCATCGCCTCGGTCATCAACTGCGTCTGATCCGCGCGCGAAAGTTTATGGATTTCGCGCATGCCTTCCCGTTGCGGCACCAGAATCAGCCACGGAAAGCGCGCGTCGTTCATCAGCAATACCCGCGACAATGCCAACGACGCGACGGCAACGGTGTCTTTTTCCAGGACCGGGTGCAGCTTGAACACGCCCGCCCCTATTTCGGATCGTTCGCGGCAAACCAGGCCAGCAAGCGCCGATTCATCTCTTCGTGAAACTCATAGATCGCCCAATGGCCCGCCCCCTCGACTTCCTGCAGGGCGAGATCGACGTTGCCCTCGACGATCGCCTCCCGCCATTTCGACTTGAGGAACGGATAATACGGATCGCGCGTGCCCCAAATGGTGATCTTCGGCGCGACGACGTCCTTCAAGGCCGGCACCAGATCGCCCGGACGCAGGAACTCGCGCGGCTTGATGCGCCCGCGCGGCGCGATCCAATCCTGAATCGCGACGGCGAGATCGTCGACCGCGCCGTGGCCCGAGAACATCGCCTCGCCGAGGTTGTGCCGGTGCGCCGCCAGGCGCTCCTCGTCAGACTCCGCCTTGCGCCAGTTGCGGAAATCGCGCGGCAGGTCCTGCATGCCGGCGATGCGCGAACCGCCGCACAGGCACAGCGACAGCGCGCGCGCTCCCAAGGCCCGGGCCGTGAAGCCCGACACCGTGCTGCCGTAGGAAAACCCGGCGACGTGCAGCCGGGTTTCGGGCGAGGCGAGCGCATCGATCCCTTTGATTACGGCCTCGACGATCCCATCCATCGAATAGGGCTCGGGCGGCGGCGCCGAATCCCCGAAGCCGGGCAGATCGGGCACGTACAGCACGTACTTCTCGGCGAACGCCGGAATATTGCGAATCCAATGGGGCCACGAACCGAAATTGCCGTGCAGCAGAACGACCGGCGTTTTCCGTTCTTCGCTCTCGCCCCAGACATGCCAGACGAGATCGCCCTCGCCGCACGGCGTGGTCTTGCGCACCGACGCCGCGCGCACGCGCTCGAGGCACGCATCGGGTGTTTCTCCAGGCCGCGGGATGCCGCCTGAAAGGGCTTGCTTCATATCCATCTATTTATTGCCTCAGCTCCAGTCGAAGGTTTCGAGATGCGCGAGCACATGGCGCGCGCTCGGGTAGGTCTTGAGAATCAAATCGCGGCGCAACCCCAGACAGATCGATTTGATCTCGGACGGCATGGTCGCATAATACCGCCGTCCGCCGATTGCTTCATGGAGAACGTGCATGGCCTCGATGATGTCGCCCTGGCGGTGTTCCTTGTTCGGACGGCCGCGGAAATAAAAATCGACCAGCTTGAGATCGAAGAAAATCCCCCGCGGCTTGACTAGAATATTCTCGGAATGCAGATCGCCGTGATATTCGTTGCGCCAGTGAATCTCGTCCAAGCCCGACATCAAGGCGTAAAACAGATGCAGCGCCTTGAACGGCGGCAGACGCTTACCGTTATGCTCCCGAATGTATTGAGACAGCTGAACCCCCTCGACGTATTCACTGATCAGGCAGGTGACCGGCTGGCGCTGGATTTTCATGGTTTCGGCATGGTGGTATTGAATGACGATCGCGCAATCGCGCAGTTTTTCGAGCTTTTTGGCGAACGTGCGGGCCTCGCGGTCGCGCTCGTTTCGGTGCGGAAAAAACAGCTTGGCCGTGCGCGAGATACCGGTGCGCGATTCGACGACCTTATACACCTCGCCCTCGTAACCGCCGCCGAGGAACTCCTCGACCATGTAAATTCCCGCGATCTTGCGGCCCGGCTGCAGGTCGAATTTATCGATCTTGGGCGGCTTCGCTTTTTTCGATTTAACCGGCATGGAGCGTCGGGGCCTTCATGAAGGGGTTGTTTCGGCGCATATCATCACGCAATGTAGGACATGGCAAGATCGCAAAGCCCCAACAGCACGGTTTACAAAACCCGCCTCGAAGAGGAACGCGCGGCCCTGCTCGCCCTCGATAAATCGTCCGCCGAGGGACGCGCGCCGGTCGAACTCGATCAGCAGAGCGTCGGCCGGCTCTCGCGCATGGATGCGCTGCAGGTGCAGGCCATGGCCCAGGCCGTCGGCGCGCGCCGCGGCGGCCGCCTCAAGCAGATCGAGGCCGCGCTCCGGCGCATCGAGGACGGCGAATACGGGTTTTGTCTCGATTGCGGTGTGGACATTCCGGCCAAGCGCCTGGAGATCGACCCGGCGACGGCCTATTGCGTCGATTGCGTGAAGTGACGCCTGAGTTAGCGCCTGAGTTAGCGCCTGAGTCAGCGCCTGAGTCAGCGCCTGAGTCAGCGTAAGAATTCCGCCACCCGGGGATCGGCCTTGAGCCTCTCAAGCTCCTCCTCATCCGGCAATTGCGGACGGTCGCGCGCGGCGTTGACCATACAAAGAAAGCCTAACGGCTCGTCCGTGCCCGCGCGCAATTGATGCCAGGTGAGCGGCGGCACGGTCACGAGATCGCGCTCCTTCACGGCGCGCACCTCGGCGCCGACCAGGCAGTGCCCCGCGCCGCGCAGGATCATCACCGCGTGGATATGCTCGTGGCGCTCCAGCGTCGTGTGTCCGCCCGGCGCGACCTCGAAGTAGCGCAGTTCGCAGCCGAGATCGGGGTCCTTGAACAGCACCTGGCGGGTGACCGCCTTAAACGGCGCCGCGCCCTCTTCCTTGTAGGCGAGTTGCTCGACGCCTTCCCATCTGAAGTTATCCAGGAAGGCGCGGAATGTCGGATCGTCGTTCATGATTCACCTTTATGCGGCGTAACCCGCGACCTTATTCATGAACGCCGCCGTCTCCTCGGTCAAGCGCTCGCGGGTCTCCAACAACGCGCCGCCGATCAAAAGCATCACGTCGCGGCCGTAGAAATCGAGCATTTCCTCGACCCGATCGAGCGTCATGCCGCCCGCCGGCACCGGCACGCACGGCTTGATGCCGTCCCACGGTCGAAGCGCGGTTTCGGCCAGCGCCGTGCAGGTTTCCTGGGGATACGAGAAGCGCCCGCCGTAATTCACGAAAATCGTCGCATCCGCGCCGAGCAGGCGAAACAGCTTGCCGAACAGGAACGGCGAAGCGATGCGCCCGCCGCCCGCCATCGACGGATGCGCCATGAAGGCGAAATCCGGATGCTCCTTTACCACCGCGTGAAACGCGGGCAGGCCCGCCACCATCGGCGGGATCAACGCGGTATCGATGCCTTCCGCGCGCGCGATGCGAAGCTGATCGCGGAGCTTATCCAGGTGCCCGGTCAGGCTCGGCACGTAGCGGGTGTGCCCGCCGGTCTCCGTATTGGCTTGGCGCACGGCTTCCGCACACGCCGGAATGCGCTCGGCGAACCGGCTGTAGGTTTGATCGGCGAGGCCGTGATCGTCCTTGATGAAATCGACGCCGCCGCGCGCGAACCGGCCGGCCAATTTCGCCAAGCCCGCGACCGGCAGGCCTTGCGGCTTCAGGGCCGAGCACGTCATGGCCCGGCCTGCCGCACCGCAGCGCTTGCGCAGGCCGTCGAGGCCGTGGTTGGGCCCGCCGAACGCGTCGAGAATCGCTTGCGGAAAATCGGCGTCCTCCAGGGTGACGTGTTCGTGGATGGAGGAATTGCCGAAGATCATGTTGATCAGCTGGGCGGCCTCGAATCCGGTGGTCTCGGCCGCGAGCGACACATGCACCCGATAGGTGCCGTCGGCGTTATCGCGGATGTCCTCGACCCGCCCGACGATCTCGGCAAGCACATGGGCGTCGTCGATGGCGCCGAGCGGCATCTCGACGCTTTGCTCGACCGCAATGGCCTGGGCATTCGCCTCGATGCTCTCGGCATCGCTGCGAACGCGGAAAGTAACCCCGATCCGGGACATCGCCACCTCGGCCGTTTCGGAACGCGTCAGGCGGTTCCCAACAACGCTCTGCGGAAAATCGTCTTGCGTTCCGCCGCATCCCAATTGCGCGGGCCCTTCGGCGGCGGCTCTTCGTTCACGCGCAGCAACACGAATACCGGGCCGTTGGTATTGCGCAGCACCGTGGACGCCTCCTCGCATTCCTCGACGGATTTGACCGTGCGCGTGACCGCGATGCCGTTGCCTTGCGCGATCTTCTCCAGATCGACGCCCAGGTTGGTATGGCTTTCCTGGTTGCCGGTCTCCTGGTAATGGCCGTTATCGACGCACACGATGGAGAGATTCGGCGGTGACGCGACCGAAACCAGCGCGAGCGAGCCCATATTCATGAGCAACTCGCCGTCGCCGGTCACGACCAGAACCTTCTTCTTGGGCTGCGCCAGCGCGAGGCCCAAGCCCATCGAGACCGCGCCGCCCATGGCGCCGCCGAACATGAACGCGTTCGGCGCTTCCTGGGTCAAGTGCGCCATATCCTTCGCCGAGCCGGCCAAACCGGCGACGATGAGAAAATCGTTCGGATCGCCGACGACCTTGGGAACGGCGATTTTACGGTCGGGCAGTTTTTCCTGTGCCATGATGCGAATCTCTCCTTAAAAGCCTTTGGCGCCGAGCAGTTTCTGCGTCAGCAGAACCGCCACGGCACAGTTAGATTTAAAGGCCATCCCGAGCGCGGCCTTGGTCGCGGTGATGATGTCCTCGGGCGAGTCGACCCGGATGCATTTCAGGCCCATGGCTTCCATGACCGGTTGCGTGCCGCGGCCCATGGCGATCTGCCAGGGGTTTTCCTCGCCGAAATCGCCGCGCATACTGATGTAGGTAAGAAACGGAAAGCGGCCGTTCTCCATCAACGAGAACATATTCACACAGTTGCCGACACCGCTGCTTTGCATCAACAGAACGCTTTTCGCGCCGCCGAGATGCGCGCCCGCCGCGAGCGAGACGCCCTCTTCCTCGGTGGTCAGGCGAATGGAGTGCACATCCGGATCGGCCAAGGAACGGTTGATCAAAATCTTATGGCCGGCATCCGGCACATAACTAAAAATCGAGACTCCCGCGTCCTTGAGGGTGTCGTACAGCTGATCCTGCCAAGCGGTAGAACCGGCACTTTTATCCGCCATAATCGATATTCCTCCCCATGAGTATATTATGAAGACCGTATTTACGAAGCCCCGAACCGGGGGCCCTAAATAAGCACATTTCGCTTTTGCCTGGCAAACTTTGTCGAAAACCGGAAATGTGATAGCTACGGCAACCGATTAGACGTTTCCCGGAAGCTTCGATGCTCGATTTTAGCGCCGCCTTCGGCAAGGCCCTCTCGCTGGTCATCTCGTTCGATCCGGATCTGGCCGAGATCGTGGCGCTGTCCTTGCGCGTCAGTTTGTCCGCCGTGTTCTTCGCCGCCGTGATCGGCCTGCCGCTCGGCGCCGCCGCGGCGCTCTATCGGTTTCCCGGCCGGCGCGCCCTGACGGTGCTGCTGAACGCCTTCATGGGCCTGCCCCCGGTGGTGGTCGGACTGATCGTTTATTTGCTGCTCTCGCGCGCGGGGCCCTTCGGCGTGTTCGGCTTGCTGTTCACCCCGACCGCCATGATCATCGCGCAGACCCTCCTGATCGTGCCGATCATCGCGGCCCTCACCCGCCAGGTGATCGAGGACCTGTGGAAGGAATACGGCGAACAGCTGCGCTCCTTGGGCGCCACCGTCACACGCGCCGTGCCGACGCTTCTGTGGGAGGCGCGCTTCACGCTGGTGACGGCCATCCTCGCCGGGTTCGGCCGAGCCAGCGCCGAGGTCGGCGCCGTGATGATCGTCGGCGGCAACATCGATCACGTCACCCGGGTCATGACGACCGCCATCGCGCTCGAGGTCAGCAAGGGCGATCTGTCGCTGGCGTTGGCGCTCGGGATGATCCTGATCGCGCTGTCGCTGTCGGTGAACGCGACCGCTTATCTGGTCGGCGACATCGCCCACCGAAAGCAGATGGCCTGATGACCCCGGAGTCGATCCTGCCGCTCGAACTGCGCGGCGTTTGTCTGAGCATCGGAAACGCGGCCCTGATCCGCGACGTCTCGTTCACGCTGCAGACGGGGCCGAAAACCGTCATCCTGGGCCCGAACGGCGCGGGCAAAAGCCTGTTGCTGAGGCTTTGCCACGGACTCCTGACGCCGAGCGCCGGAACGGTTCACTGGCACGGTGCGGGCAAAACCGGCGCGGCCCGGCACCAAGCCATGGTATTTCAACGCCCGGTCATGCTCCGGCGCAGCGTTGAGGCGAACATCGCCTACGCGCTCGCCCTGCACGATACGGCGAAACCGGCACGCGGCGGCCTGATCGCCGAAGCGTTGGCGATGACGGGCCTCGCCGCCATCGCCGACCGTCCGGCCCGGGTGCTGTCGGCGGGCGAACAGCAAAAACTCGCGTTGGCCCGGGCCTGGGTGTTGCGTCCGCAAGCGCTATTCCTGGATGAGCCCACGGCGAGCCTCGATCCCGCCGCCACGCATGCCGTCGAGGAAATCATCAAGACGATCCATACGGGCGGCTGCAAGATCGTCATGACGACCCACGATCTCGGCCAGGCCAAACGGTTGGCCGATGAAGTCTTGTTTTTTCATCAGGGACGGCTTATCGAACAGACCCATGCCGACTCGTTTTTCGAAAAACCGGACACCGCGCACGCGCAAGCCTTCCTACGCGGAGAGCTGTTATGGCAGGACGACGAACCGGGCCTCCGCTAAGACATTTTTTGAAAATGCCCTCGCCCTGATCGCTCTCGCAGCCGTGATGATCGGCACGGCAACCCCGGCCCCGGCGGCGGAAACCTTCATCACCCTGGCCTCGACGACATCGACGGACAATTCCGGGCTTTACGGTTTCATTCTGCCGAAGTTCACGAAAAAGACCGGCATCGCGGTCCGCGTCGTCGCCGTCGGGACCGGACAGGCGCTCCGGATCGCGCGCAACGGCGACGCCGACGTTCTCATCGTTCATCACAAAACATCGGAGGAGAAATTCGTCGCCGACGGCTTCGGCGTGAAGCGTTTCGATCTGATGTACAACGACTTCATCCTGGTCGGCCCGCCGGACGACCCCGCCGCAATCAAGGGCATGACCGACGTCGCGCAAGCCTTGCGCCGAATAGCGCAAGCCGCGGCGTATTTCGTCTCACGGGGCGACGACAGCGGTACCCATAAACGCGAACAAGAGCTCTGGCGCCGTGTGAACATCGCGCCCGACAGCCGCTCGGACCGATGGTACCGGGAATCGGGCAACGGCATGGGCGCGACGTTGAACACCGCCTCGGCCATGGAGGCTTACACCATGACCGACCGGGGCACGTGGCTCGCCTTCAAGAACCGCGCCCACCTCGCCCTCGCCGTCGAGCAAGTCCCGCCGTTGCGCAATCAATACGGCGTGATCCGGGTCAGCGAAAAAAAGCATCCGCACGTTAAAGCGCAACCGGCTCGACACTTCGTCGATTGGCTTCTGTCCGACGAGGGCCAGAAGGCAATCGGGGCGTTCCGGGTGAACGGCATACAGCTCTTCCACCCGAATGCATCCCGTTAGAACGCTCCGTTAGAGCAGATCATGGTTCGTCGGAATCGCCATTTTGGCCCATGCCAAATGATTGGCAATTTTGGCCCATGCCAAATGGTTGGCAAATGATCGGAGATGGCGATCCGACAACCATGTGAATCTGCTCTAAATTATTGATGTCGATCGGATTCACATGATTTATCGGAACCAAGGGGGTGTTTCCGATAAATCATGATCCGATCTAGAACGCGACGGTTTCGCCCGCCCGCCGGATTTTGGCCGGCGCCCATTGAATGGGCGGCGTCGGCGCGACGGTCGGCCCGCTAACCGTCGTTCGGTACCCGACTTGGCCGATCTCGACGCGGCCGGCGGCGTTTTCGACGAAAATCGCCTCGCCGCCGAGCAAGGCAATGTTGTAGATTCCGTCGAGCGGCCCGCCCCAGAAGTCCGTGCCGCGAATGCCGATGGTCGCCACCGGCGTTTTGAGCGCGAAGGACCTGTCGCGAATGGCGCCGATCCCGCCGGTGACCGCGCGGAACGTGCCGACGGCCACGGTCAGCAAAACCTTGCCGATGCCGCGTTCCCGGTCGAATAAATAATTTTCGATGACGAAGTCCGAGTTCTCGCCGAGCGTGATCACCGATTGATCGAGCATGCGCATTTCAAGCCGGGCGTTCGGACCGGTCGCGATTCTGTCGCCGACGTAGACGATCGAGCCGACGCCGAGCTCCTTAAACTCGAGCTCGCCGAGCACCACGTTTGCCGTGTTCTTGATGCGCAGCACTTGGCCCGCGATGTCGGCGGCCTGAACGGACGCCGGCGGCGTCGAAACGACCCCGATACCGACAAAGAAAACTAACAGAACGGCTTTAATCGATTTCATCCCGCCCCCCTTGATCTCCGCAATGTAATTGCTCCCCTGATTATAGAGGATGACCCGGCGGTTTCAACCGACCGTCACGCCGGTTGCGGCACGGCTTTCGCCGTCGGCATGGCCAGCGCCGCCGCCAGCGTTCCCAATGCCACGATGCCGAGCAGCGTGAAGGTCAGGCCGAACCCGCCCGTTCGGTCGTGCAGGAACGCGACGAACGGCACCGCCGCGGCGCTGGCCCCGAAGGTCACGACGTAGCGCGCGGCGTAAACGCGCGAACGCCAACTCTCGTGGGTGTAATGCGCGACCATGGCGTCGTTGATCGGAATCTGCCCGAACACGACGAACATCATGCCGACGGCCACCGCGACCATGGCGAGGTTCTCGGAAACTCCGGCGAGATACAGGAACGGCGCCTGCAAGGCGACCACAGCGATAAAGACCGTTTTCAACGCGAACCGGTCGATCAGGGTGCCGATCAGAATCTGCGCGAGCGAGGCGATCACGTAAACGACGGAGATCAGCGCGCCGATCCCGAACGTGCTTTGCGTCAAGGCCGTCAACCGCTGATCGAACAGTTTCGGCATCGAAATCGTGGTCGCGTTGAAGATCAGCCCGCCGCACACCGTCGCCGTCAGCAGCACGATGAAAAAACGCGGCAGCAATTCGCGGCTCAGTTGCACCTTCGCCGCCGCCGGTTTCTTGCCCGCCGTTTCGATCCGGGGGGCATCCATCGTGAAGGCAACCCCGACGAGCATGACCGCGATACCCGGCACGACGAAGGCCGCGCGCCAATGCACCCATTCGGCCAGCGCGCCGGCGATCAGCGAGGCGAACGCGATCCCGAGATTGCCGGCGACACCGTTGATGCCGAGCGCGCGCCCGACGTCGGGCCGGTCGGACACGATCATAGCGATGCCGATGGGATGATAGATCGCCGCGAACACGCCGATCAGCGTCAGCCCCGCCGCCATCTGCCAGGGCGTTTGCGCGAATCCCGTCAACACCGTTGCCGCGCCGATCCCGAAGAAGAACACGATCATCATGCCGTGGCGGCTCCAGCGGTCGCCGAGCCAACCGGCCGGCAGCGAAAACGCGCCGAAGGCGATAAACCCGCCGAGCGAGAGCGACAACGCCTCGCCGAAGGACAGGCCCATCTCCTTGCTCATGGCGAGCACGACCACCGGGTAGATCAGCATCACCAGATGATCGACCGTATGGGCGACGTTGATGAACAGATCGCTGACGGCTCTCGGTTTCATGCGGCTCCGGCTCCGGCAGATTTAAGGCTGAAATCTTTTTACCACTGCCCGCCTTGTCCGTCTTTCCTGAATATGACATAAAGCATCGAGAAACGGACATGCCCGGAAAACTCCATGGACTCCCCACCCCATCTCTCGCAAGCGCTGCAAGGCATTCCCCGCCCGGTAGTCGCGCTGGCCTCGGATTACCCGGCCCACGCGGTCATTTCCCCGCACCATCACCCCCGAGCCCAACTGGTTTACGCGGAGCGCGGCGTCATGACCGTCAGAACCGGCCAGGGTTCCTGGGTCGTGCCGCCCGAACGGGCCGTCTGGGTGCCCGCGCTAACGGACCATGCGGTTCATGCCAAAACCGCCATCGCCATGCGCTCGCTGTATATCGAGCCCGCCGCCGCGCCGTCCCTGCCGAAAACCTGCGCCGTGGTCGGTGTCTCGCCGCTGCTGCGCGAACTGATCCTCCGCACGGCCGGCCTCCCGCGCCTGTACGATCCCGACGGCCCCGACGGGCGGCTGGTGGCGTTGCTGCTCGACGAAATCAGGATGCTGCCGACCCTGCCCTTGCACTTGCCGATGCCGAACGACCCCCGGCTCGTCAAGATCGCCCGGGCGATTCTCGACGCTCCGGCGAGCGGTGAAACACTCGAGGACTGGGGCAACCGGGCGGGTGCCAGCAGCCGCACCCTCGCGCGCCTCTTCGTCAAGGAAACCGGCATGACGTTCGGCCGCTGGCGCCAGCAGATGCGCCTTCTCGCCGCCCTCGAACGGTTGGCGACCGGCCAATCGGTCACGACCGTCGCGATGGACCTCGGCTACGAAAGCCCGAGCGCATTTTCGAGCATGTTCAAACGGGCCCTGGGAAAAAGCCCGAGCGCCTACTTCACGGCGTCATGACGTTCGGAAAACAGCCCGGCCATGAACCGGTCCGCGCCGGCCAGCCGGCGGGCCAGAAACCGGCGGGTGTTTTCCTGACCCGGCGTATCGTCGCGCGACCAAACGGCCAACGTGGCCAAAAACAGGGACGTCAGACCGATTTCCTCGATCTGCTTGCGCCGTCCGGTCGCGTCCAATTCGGCGGCGTCGCGCAGCCATTGGATCAACCGGGAAAGATCGAAGATCATCGGCACCCAATGATGCGGGTGGAAAACCCATAGTTTCGATCTCAGCATCTGCACGGCAAGGGCACGGTGCGGCGCCAAACGATCGAACCACGCCAGCAGGAGCGTTTCGAGTCTCTCGCGCGGCGCCATGACGGCGAACCGGCGCGAGCGTGCCGCGAGCATCGCGTGCAGGGCGCGTTCGAAAAAGGCGTCGGCGACGGCATCGAGATCCCGATACCGGTCGCGCAGGTCCGGCAAGGATATTCCGACGTCCTCGGCAACGGCGTGCAGGCGCACATTCTCCCACCCGACGGCCTCGCCCAAGCGGACGGCCGCCTCGAGGATCCGCGCCGACGCATCGTCCGACGCCATCCCTCTCGCGGCCGCCCTCTTTTCAGGGGCCGCGCGCTTTTTCGATTGTCCGACGGGCGTTTTTACCACGGCGTGCTTTCCGATCTCCGGTCCAGACGTCTTCCCTATTACATAAGCACGATCCGCGGCACGGCCAAGCGCCGGTGGCAACCATAATCTGCGCTAACCCGCCGCCTCGTCCAGCCAGGCCTCGAACCAAAGCCGTCCCTGCCGTTCGAGCGCCGCGGCGTAGCGTCCGGTATCGGCACGCAACCGGGCGACATCGACGCCGGGCGTGCCGGCGATTTCGACGGCATGGCCGACGAACCAGCGTTCGAGCCCGCGCGCCGTAATCTCGGGATGGAACTGCACGGCCAAGGCCGCCGGTCCCCATGCATACGCTTGGTGCGCCACCGATTCGGTGGACGCCAGCAGCGCCGCGCCGTCCGGCAGATCGAAGGTATCGCCGTGCCAATGCAGCATCGACGTTTTTTCCGGCGCCAAATGACGCAGCGGCGAGCGCTTCCCGGCCTCGGTCAGGATCAACGGCGCCCAACCGATTTCCGTGACCGGCCCCGGATAGACCCGCGCCCCCAAGCAGCGCGCCATGATCTGCGCGCCGAGGCAAATGCCCAACACCGGCAGCCCGGCCGTCAGGCGTTTCTCCACGAACCGAAGCTCGTCCTTCAAAAACGGATAGGCGTCCTCTTCACACGCGCCGATCGGCCCGCCCAGAACGATCAGCAGGCCGTCGGCCAGCGGATCGAGCACCCCGAAATCGGCGGTCGCCGCATCGGCATAACGCACCGGCCACCCGCGCGCCTCGAGACCCGATTCGATCGACCCCAAATCCTCAAAGGCGACATGCTGCAAGGCAAGAACGGACGGCATGAGGTTTTCTCTCCGGCACCGGTTAGCGCTCATTCCCGGGACACACGATCCGGCTTTCGATCAAGCGGCCGTCTTCGAGGGCGCCCGTCACGGTGGCGTATACGATACGCCCGTTTTGTATCACGCCGTAACTGCCGTGTTGAACCTGAACCTCGCCCGCGACCGTTCCCGCCGCCCGGCCGCTGATCGAACCGGCGACCTTGCCCTCAACCGTGCAGCGTTCGACGAGCGCCCGGATCGAGCTTGCCGACCCCTGCGCGTCCGCCGGGCCGGGCCGGGCCGCGAAAACCCCGGCGAGGGCCCACAGCCCCAAGGCCAGCCCCGATAAAACGATCCGATCCGCCGTTGTCATGATAGTCTCCTTTTGCCGTTGCCGCGTCGGCCGTTCTCCGCCGATATTGCGGTATGTGTCTCGGTTTGCCTCATCCTGAGGAGCCCTTTTGCCTCTTTATCCTTCGAGACAGGCGCTAAAAGCGCCTTCCTCAGGATGAGGCAAAAGGGCGTCTCGAAGGATACCAGGGCAAACCGAGGCACGACCGATATATCCGGACATTTGGAATTCCCGTTAAAAATACTATATTGGACCTAAGGAACCCTGGGGAACCGATAGGATACCGTTTTTGATGATCGACCCATTTGGCCGTGAAGTTTCCTACTTGCGCGTTTCGGTAACCGACCGATGCGACTTCCGCTGCGTCTATTGCATGTCGGAAGACATGGAGTTTCTGCCCAAGACCGACGTTCTCTCACTCGAGGAGCTGGACCGGCTGTGCAGCGCCTTCATCGCCAAGGGCGTGCGCAAGCTGCGGATCACCGGCGGCGAACCGCTGGTCCGGCGCGATATCATGCTGTTGTTCAAATCCCTGAGCCGGCATCTCGAGAGCGGCGCCCTGGAAGAGCTCACCCTGACGACCAACGGCAGCCAACTGCCCCGCTACGCCGACGAGCTCGTCTCCCATGGGGTGCGGCGCATCAACGTCTCCGTCGATTCCCTCGATCCCGAAAAATTCCGCCGTATCACCCGGCGCGGCGATCTCGCGCAAGTCCTGAAGGGCATCGCGGCCGCCAAGAAAGCGGGCCTCAAGATCAAGATCAATACCGTCGCCCTCAAGGGCGTCAACGACGACGAAATCGACAAACTCGTCTGGTGGTGCGGCGAACAGGGGTTTGATCTGACATTCATCGAAACCATGCCCCTGGGCGACATCGAAGGCGACCGCACCGATCATTACCTGTCCTCGACGATCATCCGCGACAAGATCGAGCAGAGCTGGACGCTCGAAGACACCAACGATCGCACCGGCGGCCCGGCGCGCTATGTCTCCGTTCTCGAGACCGGCCAACGCATCGGCTTCATCACGCCGCTCAGCCACAATTTCTGCGAAAGCTGCAACCGGGTACGCCTGACCTGCACCGGCATGCTGTACATGTGTCTCGGCCAAATGGACAACGCAGACCTCCGCAAACCCCTGCGCCAAAGCGAGAGCGACGATCTGTTAAAGGCCGCCATCGACGAGGCCATCGGACGCAAACCCAAGGGCCATGATTTCGTCATCGGCCGCAACCTCGAACCCTCGGTCGCCCGGCATATGAGCGTCACGGGCGGCTGACGCGACTTCCTCTTCCCCCCGCCGGCCCTTTGCGGGTATGGTGCGCACCGCCGGCCGGAAATCCAGCATCAGCATTTAGGCAGCCCGATGAAATTCAAGGCCCTCGCCATCGTCGCCGCGCAAAACGACGAAGCCCAGGCAGCGGAAAAGCGCCTGAAGGAACAGTATCCGCACGTCGCGCCGGAAGAGGCCGATCTGGTCGTGGCGCTCGGCGGCGACGGTTTCATGCTCGAAACCCTGCACCGCTTCATGGACAAGAAAACACCGATTTTCGGCATGAACCGCGGCTCGGTCGGTTTCCTGATGAACGAATATTGGGAAAACAGCCTGTACGAACGGATCGCCGAAACCAAACCGATCGAACTGCACCCGTTGAGGATGACGGCCACCGACAGCACCGGCACCGAACACAACGCGCTCGCGGTTAATGAAGTCTCGCTGCTGCGCCAAACCCGGTTGGCGGCTAAAATCCGCATACAGGTGGACGGCATCATCCGCATGGAGGAAATGATCTGCGACGGTGCCCTGTTGTCAACGCCCGCCGGCAGCACGGCCTATAACCTGTCCGCGCACGGCCCGATCATCCCCATCGGCGCCGGCCTGCTCGCGCTCACGCCGATCAGCGTTTTCCGGCCCCGCCATTGGCGTGGCGCCCTGCTGCCGAAAACGGCCAAGGTCGTGTTCGAAATCCTCGATCCCGACCGCCGCTCGGTCAGCGCCGTGGCCGACTTCACCGAAATCCGCGATGTCGTCAGGGTCGAAGTCCACGAAAGCAATCGCTTTACCCCGACCCTGCTGTTTGATCCGGAACACAACCTGGAAGAACGAATTATCCGAGAACAATTCATTCCGTAAACAAGAAATAAGCAGTAGCCCGATTTGAAACGCCCGGAATTTTTAGCATCCCTGACCCCGCGTACGGTTGCGGCGATCAGCGTCACGTTGGCCATCGGCACCGTCGGCGGCTTCATCGCCGACAAGCTGACCTTGCCGCTGCCCTGGATGATCGGCGCGCTGCTGATTACCTTGATCGCGGCGCTGTCCGGCGCGAAGCTCCGCAACCCGAGAAAATTGCGTACCTATATGACGACCCTGCTCGGCGTCATGCTCGGCAGCGGTTTCACGCCGGAAATCTTCAACCAGGCGGCCAAATGGCCGATCAGCCTGACGGCCGTCATCGTTTTCGTGTTCTGCGTCGGCGGGCTGGCCATCTTCTGTCTTTACCGCATCCTGAAGCTCAGCTTCGTCAATGCGTTTTTCGGCGCCTCGCCCGGCGCGCTCGCCGAAATGATCGTGCTGACCCGGGAATACGGCGGCGACGAGCGCATCGTCACCTTGATGCACAGCGTCCGGCTCATGCTGACCGTGTTGATCATCCCGTTCTGGTTTCGCTTTTATTACGGATACACCCCCGCCGTCCGCGACGCCGCGACAAGCGGGCATGCCGACATCTCCGTGCTCGATCTGTCGCTGCTCCTGCTCTGCGCCGTCGTCGGCTACCTGGGCGGCAAGAAGATTCGCCTGCCGGCCTATCAAATCCTCGGGCCGATGCTGTTAAGCGCCGCCCTCCATATCACCGGGGTCACGTCCGCCAACCTGCCCGATATTTTGATCATGATCGCGCAGGTCGTGTTCGGCGCGGCCTTGGGATGCCAATTCGTCAATGTCTCGTTGCGCGAGGTGTCCCGTATCGTCATCGCCAGCGGCGGCGTCACGATCCTCTTCATCGGCATGGCGGCCGTCTTCGCCGGCGTTCTCGAAGCCTGGACCGGTCTGCCGTTCAACGCCCTGCTGCTGGCGTTCGCGCCGGGCGGCCTGGTGGAAATGACCCTGATCAGCCTGTCGCTCAACATCGACATCGCCTTCATCTCCACGCACCACGTGTTCAGAGTGATTTTTCTGCTTTTGGCGGCGCCGCTGATATTCCTGTGGATCGCGCCTAAGTTCGGCGTCGTCCTGCCGCCCAGAAACGGGCGGCATTAAAACCGCCGCCGCACCGTAAATTAGCGGTGGTCGGCGCCGATCGCCTGCTCGATGCGCTCGAACCCGTCGGCGAACAGCCGGCGCACCAAGTCCTGTTTGATCCGGTTGACCAAAGCCGGCCCTTGGTAAATCAACGCCGTATAGAGCTGCACGAGGGACGCGCCGGCGCGGATCTTGGCATAGGCATCCCAGCCGCAGGCGATCCCGCCGACGCCGACAAGCGGGACTTTTCCGGCCGTGAGGCGATACATGTCGCGCAACACCTCGGTCGACGGCGCGAACAACGGACGGCCGCTCAACCCGCCGGTCTCGCCCCGGTGCTTGCTTTTCAAATTATCGGGGCGCGCGAGAGTCGTATTGGTCGCGATCAGTCCGTCGATGGCCATGTCGAGCACGACCTCGGCGATATCGTGCTTGTCCTCTTCGGTAAGGTCGGGGGCGATCTTCAACAGCAGCGGCCGTCCGGACGGCACC
>JBBDTH010000152.1:0-18216 GCA_040904505.1 Rhodospirillales bacterium
CCATTGGATTGCTCGGCGTGACGCTGGTCTCGTTTATAAGCCCCGTGGTGGCGCGGGAACCGCTGTTGCTGTTCGGCGCGGCCGCCGTGGCGCTCGCCGATTGGCTCGGGATCTCGCCGGTGCTGTTGATCGTTATCGCCGCCGCGCTCGGCGCCGGGGCGACGTTTCTGCCTTAAGCGCTTTCCGCGACGGTCCGACGGGCCGGGCGATGACGATATAACAAACCCGTCACACCCCGCCTTGGCGCGGGGTATCCAGAAATCCGTAAGAACTGGATCGCCCGGGCTATCGCCGGGCGATGACGATATGGGGAAGGCCGGACGACGACTGAAGAAGTCCGTCACGCGCTCTTCTTCAGTTTCTTTTTTTTGTGGCCGTTCAGGCGCGGGGCGAGGTGTTGGCCGGTGTAGCTGGCCTTGCAAGCGGCCACGTCCTCGGGCGTGCCGACGGCGACGATCTTGCCGCCCTTGTCGCCGCCCTCGGGGCCGAGGTCGATCAGCCAGTCGGCGGTCTTGATCACTTCCATATTGTGCTCGATGACGACCACCGTGTTGCCCTGGGCGACCAGTTCGTGCAGCACTTCGAGCAGCTTCTTCACGTCCTCGAAGTGCAGGCCGGTGGTCGGTTCATCCAAGATGTAGAGCGTTTTTCCCGTTGCCCTGCGGGACAACTCTTTGGCGAGTTTTACCCGCTGCGCCTCGCCGCCCGACAGCGTGGTCGCCTGCTGGCCGAGATGCACGTAACTCAAGCCGACGCGCATCAGGGTTTCGAGCTTGGTACGGATCGACGGTACCGCCTTGAAGAACTCGAGCGCTTCCTCGACCGTCATGTCGAGCACGTCGGCGATGGATTTGTTGCGGAACTTGATCTCCAGGGTTTCGCGGTTGTAGCGCTTGCCGTGGCAGACGTCGCATTGCACGTACACGTCCGGCAGAAAGTGCATCTCGATCTTGATCACGCCGTCGCCCTGGCAGGCCTCGCAGCGCCCGCCCTTGACGTTGAACGAGAACCGGCCCGGCTTGTAGCCGCGGGTCTTGGCGTCGGGCAGCCCCGCGAACCAGTCGCGGATGACGGTGAACGCGCCGGTGTAGGTCGCCGGGTTGGAGCGCGGCGTGCGCCCGATCGGGGACTGGTCGATATCGACTACCTTGTCGAGGTATTCGAGGCCCTCGATGGCGTCATGCTCGCCGGGATGGACCCGCGTGCCCTGCAGCCGCCGGGCGGCCGCCGGATAGAGCGTCGCGACGATGAGCGACGACTTGCCGCTGCCCGAGACGCCGGTGATCGCGACGAAGGTGCCAAGCGGGATGTCGACGTCGACGCCGGTCAGGTTGTTTTCGCGCGCGCCCTTGATGCTGAGGTATTGATCCTTCTTGGCAACGCGGCGTTTCTTTGGCGTCTCGATTTGCCGGAAGCCGATCAAGTACTGTCCGGTCAGGCTTTCGCTCGCCGCCATGATCTGCGCCGGGGTGCCCTCGGCGACGATCTTGCCGCCGTGCACGCCCGCGCCGGGCCCGAGGTCGATGACGTGATCGGCGGTGCGGATGGCGTCCTCGTCGTGTTCCACGACAATAACGGTGTTGCCGAGATCGCGCAGGCGCACCAACGTTTTCAGCAGGCGGTCGTTGTCGCGCTGGTGCAGGCCGATGGACGGTTCGTCGAGCACGTACAACACACCCGTAAGCCCGGAGCCGATTTGGGAGGCGAGGCGAATGCGCTGGCTCTCTCCGCCCGAGAGCGTCGCGGCGGCGCGCGATAGCGTCAGATATTCGAGGCCGACGTTGTTGAGAAAGCCGAGCCGTTCGTTGATCTCGCGCAGGATGCGCCGGGCAATCTCCTGCTGCTTCTTGGTGAGCTTGGCTTCGAGCCCGGAGAACCACGCGACCGCCTTTTCGATGGAAAGCGTGGTGATCTCGCCGATATGTTTGCCGTCGATCTTGACCGCGAGCGCCTCGGGCTTCAACCGATGACCTTTACAGGTGTCGCAGGTGTCGACGGTCTGGTAGCGCTGCAGTTCCTCGATCACCCAGGTGGCGTCGGATTCGCTCCAGCGCCGCTCCATGTTCGGCACCACGCCCTCGAAGGGTTTTTTAATCTCGTAGGCCCGGTTGCCGTCGTCGTACTGCATGGCGACCGAGTCCTTGCCCGACCCCCACAGGATGACGTTCCGGACTTTCTCGTCGAGCTTACTGAACGGCGTGTCGAGATCGAATTTGTAATGCTTGGCGAGGCTTTCGAGCGTCTGCAGGTAGTAGGGCGAGGACGAATTGGCCCACGGCGCGATGGCGCCCCGGCGCAGGGTCAGGCGGTCGTCGGGCACGATCAATTCGGGATCGAAGAACATCTCGGTGCCGAGGCCGTCGCAGGCCGGGCACGCCCCGAACGGGCTGTTGAAGGAAAACAGGCGCGGCTCGATCTCGTCAATCGTAAAGCCCGACACCGGGCAGGCGAACTTGGCGGAGAACGTCGTGCGCTCGCCGCTATCGGCGTTTTCGGCGAACGCCAAGCCATCCGCCAATCCCAGAGCGGTTTCGAGGCTGTCGGCGAGGCGCATCGCGATCCCCTCGCGCACGACGACGCGGTCCACCACCACCTCGATGTCGTGCTTGTATTTCTTATCGAGCGTGGGGGCGTCCTCGATGTCGTACTGCTTGCCGTCGATCTTGACGCGCTGGAAGCCTCTTTTACGAAGATCCGCCAGTTCCTTCTTGAACTCGCCCTTGCGCCCGCGCGCGATCGGGGCGAGCAGCAACAGGCGCGTGCCGTCCTTCATCTCGAGCACCCGGTCGACCATCTGGCTCACGGTCTGGGCCTCGATGGGAAGACCCGTCGTAGGCGAATACGGGATGCCGACGCGCGCGAACAGCAGGCGCATGTAATCGTAGACTTCCGTCACGGTGCCGACCGTGGAGCGCGGATTGCGCGAGGTGGTTTTCTGCTCGATGGAGATGGCGGGCGACAGGCCCTCGATCAGGTCCACGTCCGGCTTTTGCATCAATTCGAGGAACTGGCGCGCGTAGGCTGAGAGGCTCTCGACGTAGCGGCGCTGGCCCTCGGCGTAGATGGTATCGAAGGCCAGCGAGGACTTGCCCGAGCCCGACAGCCCGGTGATCACGGTGAGGCTGTCGCGGGGGATATCCACGTCGACGTTCTGCAGGTTGTGTTCGCGGGCGCCGCGAACGCTGATGGTATCCATGAGCGGTGCGTTCAATTCGGGGCTAGAGACAACCTAACAGAGATAAAGCGTCCGGCGGCGTCCGTAAAGGGCGCCCGATGCATGGCTGACGCGAAATCACCCCTGGCAGGCGAGCGGCCGAGGCTGTAATGTGTTCGCCATCGAACGGTATTTCAGGATAAAGCCAGGGGACAGCAATGGCAGGCAGCGTTAACAAGGTTATTCTCGTCGGAAATTTGGGCCGGGACCCGGAAGTGCGGTTCTCCCAGGCCGGCAACAAGATCGTGAATTTCTCCATGGCGACGTCCGAGCGCTGGAAAGACAAGAGTTCCGGAGAGCAGCGCGAAAAGACGGAATGGCACCGGGTCGTGATATTCGACGACCGCTTGGCCGACGTCGCAGAGAAATATCTGAAAAAGGGCGCCAAGGTCTACATCGAGGGCCAGCTGCAGACCCGCGATTACGAGAAAGAGGGCCAGAAGCATTACGTCACCGAAGTCGCGCTGCAGCGCTTCCGGGGCGTCCTCACGATGCTCGATTCCCGGGGCGGCGGCGGCGACTACGACTCGCCCGGCGGCGGCGATTGGGGCTCCAAGGCGGCCGGTGGGAGTTCCGGTGGCGGTTCCGGCGGCGGCGATCTCGACGACGAAATCCCGTTCTGAGCCTGCTTTATCTCACACCCTCAAATTCGATCGAAACGCCCCGATTCGGGGCGTTTTTTCGGGCCTTTTCAAAACCTTCGAAAAGCCCTGAGAAATGGCCTGTAATATGTTGATTTCAAAACGTTTTTAGGCCATCAATCCGCTTGTTTTCCGGGCCGGGGAAATGCTAGATTAAAGCGTTCTCGACACGCCGACGACACCACCCCAGGAGGCCGCTGTTCGCACGGCCCGATACACCCTCAAAAGGCCGGATAACCCTTGACCGCACCGCCTGATACGCCTTCGGAATTCGCCACGACGCCGGTTTCGATTGAAGACGAGATGAAGCGCTCGTACCTCGATTACGCCATGAGCGTGATCGTGAGCCGGGCCTTGCCGGACGTGCGCGACGGCCTGAAGCCGGTGCATCGGCGCATCCTGTATGCGATGCACGAGAACGGCTATCACTACAACCGCCCGTTCCGCAAATCGGCCCGCATCGTCGGCGATGTCATGGGCAAATATCACCCGCACGGCGATTCCGCGATCTACGACGCCATGGTGCGCATGGCCCAGGAGTTCTCCCTGCGCGTGCCGCTGGTCGACGGGCAGGGCAATTTCGGCTCCATGGACGGCGATAAGGCCGCCGCCATGCGCTATACCGAGGCGCGCCTGACCCGGGCGGCGCATGCGCTGCTCGAGGATATCGACAAGGAAACCGTCAATTTCATCGAGAATTACGACGGCACCGAACGAGAGCCCGAAGTGCTGCCGGCGCAGTTTCCCAATCTGCTGGTCAACGGCGCGGGCGGCATCGCCGTCGGCATGGCGACCAATATCCCGCCGCACAATCTCGGCGAAGTGATCGATGCCTGCTGCGCTCTGATCGACGATCCGGAAACCTCGATCGAAACCTTGATCGAGAATTACATCTTCGGGCCCGATTTCCCGACCGGCGGGCTGATCATGGGGCGCGCCGGCCTTCAGTCGGCCTTTCGCACCGGGCACGGCTCGGTGGTGATGCGGGGCAAGACCGCCATCGAGGAGGTCCGCAAGGGGGTGCAGGCGATCATCGTCACCGAGGTGCCCTACCAGGTGAACAAGGCCCGCATGATCGAGATCATGGCCGAATGCGTGCGCGACAAGCGTATCGAGGGGATCGGCGACCTGCGCGACGAATCGGACCGCCACGGTGTGCGCGTGGTGGTCGAGATCCGCCGCGACGTCTCGCCCGAGGTCGTCCTGAACCAATTGTTCCGGTTCACGCCGCTGCAGACGAGTTTCGGCGTGAACATGCTCGCGCTCGACCGCGGCCAGCCGAAGATGATGAACCTCAAGCAGATTCTCGAGGCCTTCATCGCCTTTCGCGAAGAGGTCATCCGGCGGCGCACGATTTACGAGCTGCACAAGGCACGCGACCGGGCTCATATCCTGGTCGGCCTCGCGGTCGCGGTCGCGAACATCGACGAGGTCATTGCATTGATCCGCGCCGCCAAGGACCCGGCGACGGCGCGCGCGCACTTGATGGAAAAGGATTGGCCGGCCGAGGACATCGAGCCCATGATCAAGCTGCTCGACGAACCGGGCCGCGCCGTGGTCAAGGGCAAATACAAGCTTTCCGAGGAACAGGCCAAGGCCATCCTGGAGTTGCGCCTGCACCGCCTGACCGGGCTCGAGCGCGATAAGATCGGCGGCGACCTCAAGGAGCTCGGCGAGCAGATCGCCGAGTTTCTCGCGATCCTGGCGTCCCGCCCGAAACTGTTCGGCATCCTGCGCGACGAACTGACGGCGATGCGCGAACAGTTCGCCACCCCGCGCCGGACCCAGATCGAGGAAAGCGGCTTCGAGCAGGATATCGAGGATCTGATCCAGCGCGAGGACATGGTGGTCACGGTCACCAACGCGGGCTACATCAAGCGCGTGCCGCTGTCGACCTACCGGGCGCAGCATCGCGGCGGCAAGGGCCGCTCCGGCATGAGCACGCGCGACGAGGATTTCGTCAGCCAGGTGTTCGTCGTGAATACCCACACACCGGTGCTGTTCTTCTCCTCGAAGGGCATCGTCTACATGAAGAAAGTGTACAAGCTGCCTTTGGGGTCTCCTCAAGCGCGCGGCAAGGCGATGATCAACCTGCTGCCGTTGGATGAGGGCGAAACCATCTCGACCTTGATGCCGATGCCCGAGGACGAGGATACCTGGGGCGATTGGCATATCATCTTCGCGACCGCGCACGGCAAGGTCCGGCGAAATTCCTTGAAGGATTTCGTCAACATCAAGGCCAACGGCAAGATCGCGATGAAATTCGAGAACGGCAATGCGGGCGACCGGCTCATCCGCGTGCGCACGGTCACCGAGGACGACGACCTCCTGCTGTCGACGCGCCAGGGCAAATGCATCCGGTTTCCGGTTCCCGACCTGCGGGTCTTCACGGGCCGGACCTCGACCGGCGTGCGCGGCATCAAGCTCGCCAAGAACGACGAAGTGGTGACGATGTCCGCGCTCAAGCACGTGCATGTGGATTCGGACTCGCGCGAGATGTACCTGCAGGCCGTCAGCGCCAAGCGCCGCCTGGCCGGCGCCGATTACACCGGCAAGAAAGAGGAACAGAAGCGCGACCGGGAATTGGCGGCGCGCCTCGAGGAACCGGCCTACCGGGCGATGGCGGAACACGAGGAATTCGTCCTGACCGTCACCGAGGACGGCATGGGCAAGCGCACCACGTCTTACGAATACCGCATCACCGGGCGCGGCGGCTCGGGCATCACCGGAATCGAATTGAAGCGCAGCAAGAAATCGACCTCCGTCGTTTCCTCCTTCCCGGTCCTGCCGAGCGACGAACTGGTAATGGTAACCGACGGCGGCAAGCTGATCCGCATGCCGGTCGCCGATATCAGCCAGCTCGGCCGCACGACCCGGGGCGTGACCCTGTTCAAGACCGCGGAAGACGAAAAGGTGGTCTCGGTGACCCGCATCCGCGAGGCCGACACGGGCGAGGACGCGGAAGAAGGCGATAACGCGGCGGCGCCCCGGAGTATCGAAAGCGAGACCGTCGAGCCCGAAGCCATCGAAAGCGGCTCCGGCGAAGAACCCGAGGACGCCGGCGCCGAATAACCGTTATAATCGTCGCCGTTACCGTTTTTTTAAAGGCGCTTTGAAGGGCAAAAAGGGGCCGAGAGGATCATGAACAGCGAACCGCGCATCGGCGTTTATCCGGGCACCTTCGATCCCGTCACCTGCGGGCATCTCGACATCATTTCGCGCGCGACCCGGGTGGTCGACCGGTTGATCGTCGGCGTGGCGGTCAACGCGGACAAGGGCCCGCTGTTTCCGATCGAGGAGCGGGTCGCCATGCTCGAAGAGGACATCAAGGAAATGTCGAACGGCGACGGCAGCCGAATCGAAGTCCGCCCGTTCGACAATCTGCTCATTCATTTCGTGATCGGGGCGGGCGCCAACGTCATCGTGCGCGGCCTGCGGGCGGTGTCGGACTTCGAGTTCGAGTTTCAGATGGTCGGCATGAACTCCCGGCTCGCGCCCCAGGTCGAGACCGTGTTCCTGATGGCGACCGACAAGCATCAGTTCATTTCCTCGCGGTTGGTGAAGGAAATAGGGCGGCTCGGCGGCGACGTCAGCGCGTTCGTCAGCCCCGGCGTGTGCGCGAAGCTGACCGAGCGGTTCAAGCGGAAATAGCGCGGTTTCGATAAGGTTTCGACGGCGGACGAGAAGGGTTGACCGGCTATGGCGACCTCCGTATGTTCCCGGTTCTCCGGGGCGGGGGCCACAAGGCCCGATTTTTCGCCGTTATGGGGGCGCATAGCTCAGTTGGTAGAGCAACTGACTTTTAATCAGTAGGTCGAAGGTTCGAATCCTTCTGCGCTCACCAATAAAATCAAGGGCTTACATGGAATTTTTGGCCGGTTTCGGTCGTATCCCGGCGCAAAGGTAACGCTTCGGGCAACGCGCGTTGGCTTTGGTCGCCCTTGACTTATACGTGATACGTATAAGATATTACATATCATGATCAAGAGCTTTCGCGGCCGCGACACGGAACGCCTCTGAAAGGGGCAAACCTTACGGAAATTTCAAGCGGTTCGAAAGGTAGCCTATAGAAAGCTCGATATGTTGAACGCCGCGCTTCGGCTGGACGATTTGCGGAGTCCGCCGAGCAACCGTCTGGAGGCCTTAAAGGGCGATAGGCAGGGGCAGCACAGTATCCGCATCAACGATCAATGGCGTATCTGCTTTATCTGGAATGATGGCGCGGAGAACGTTGAAGTCGTGGATTATCACTAGGAGATTGAAGTCATGGCACGTATTACGACTCATCCGGGGGAGGTGCTGTACGAGGAATTCATGGCGCCGCTCAGCCTCAGCGCGAACAAGTTGAGCGAAATGCTCGGCGTTCCGGCGAACAGAATTTCGGAGATTATTCGGGGGCGGCGGAGCGTGACCGCCGATACGGCGCTGAGGCTGGCGAAATGCTTCGGCACGACGCCGGAATTTTGGATGAACTTGCAGACCGCGCACGATGTTTCAAAAACCGCAATAGAACACGGCAAGGAGATCAAGACGAGCGTTAAACCGGTGGCAGCCTAACGATTTGAAATTCGCGATTTTGCGGCGCGCTCACCATTCCCCGAAGGGAACGCCCTAATGGAAGCACTCATGAGACATCCGACTTTCGGTCTTTTGCTCGGCGCCGGGATTTTCCTGATGCCGTTGAGCGTGCCCGCCGCCGATGCCGGTTGCACATCGACGACAGCCGGCAACACGATCTTTCACGATTGTAGCGACGGCAGATCCGGAACCTCGACTCGCGTCGGAAACACGACGTTCCACGAGTTCAAGAACGGCGCGTCGGGCACGTCGCAAAAGGCCGGGAATACCGAATTTCATGATTTCGGTGCGCGCTCGGGGACGTCGCAAAACGCCGGCAAAACGACGTTCCACGATTTCGGCGGCCGTTCCGGCACCTCCGAGAACGTGGGCAAAAACACGTTTCACGACTTCGGCGGTAAAATTGGGCAATCCGAACGCGCCGGCGATACGCAATTCCATAGCGGACCGCTGTTCGGACGGTAAAGCGCCTCGGAAAGTTTCTCCTAACTCTGAAAATGCCCCCACATCATCCAAAGGCCGATGGCGATGAAGCCGACGCCGGCGATCGGCTTGAGCGGGATCGCGCTCAGATAGCGCTCGCCGGTCGTGCCGAGGGCGACGGCGATGGCCGTCGACAGAATCAAGGCAGCCGCCGCCGCCAGGAAGATCGAAACCGGATGATGCATCGACTGGCTGGCGAACAGCAGAGTCGCCAGTTGGGTCTTGTCGCCGAGTTCCGCCAGGAACACGGTCGTGAAAATAGCGGACAGGTGTAGATGGTGCATTGGGGTGCCATGGTGAGGAGCCGGGGTTGACATATGACGGGCACGATCCGCCGGCTCCTTTGAGCGGATCGATGCTCGCCATAGGTCTCGCCAAGCCCTTAAGCTGCCCGCGCCATGGCCGTTGCCAAGTATGTTGACGCGCGCCCTTCTCTAGATCGGATCATGATTTATCGGAAACAATCTTTGGTTCCGATAAATCATGTGAATCCGATCTACATCAATAACTTAGAGCCGATTCACATGGTTGTCGGATCACTATTCGCGATTCCGACTAACCATGACCGGCTCTAGGAAGGAGGCTACTCCCCTACGGGACGACCGATTGGATAGCCGATCCCGCGGCAAAGATCAATGCGCCGGGAAGCCCTTTTGCCGGGGCACGGAGCGCCGGGTTTAATTCACCTCAAGACTCATCCGCTTACGGCGGATAGGATGCCCTGCGTTAACCGGGAAAAGGAGTTCATTATGGAATCGCAAGGCATCGCGCCGAAATATTTGGCGTCCTGGATTATCGGCGCCGTCATCGTTCTGCTCGCCGACGGCTGGGTCGCTTACCGTATGTTCCAACCCGATTGCGTCGCGCCTGGCATTGCGGAATTCATCGTTTTGGTCGTCATGCCCCTCGTCTATCTGGCCTTGATGTTCATCACCCTGCGCCGGCCATAAGGCCCGTGCCCGAGGACGCTGCTCCCGGGGACGGTTTGCGGGCTTTTCAGCCGGCCCGTTCCCATGAGCCGTCCGGCCGGCGGCAGGCTTGGCCATGAGCATCTTCGAGGCGCCCGTCGATCATCACTTTGGTTTGATATTCCCGGCAGTACCGGCCGTCGTTTTGTTCATACGTTTTCACGGGAGTCATTTGGACTCTTGTGCTGTTTTCGGGGTTTTCCCAGACGATCGTCTGGCCGTTCGGCGCATGCTCGAGCACTTGGCCCATGCAGGCCGTGTCGATCCTGTCGAGACTCCGGCCGATGCTTCCCCCGATGATGGCGCCGATAACCGCGCCCGCGACCGTGGCGATATCCTTGCCGCTTCCCTTGCCGATGTTCGAGCCGACAACGGCTCCCGTACCGCCGCCGACAAGTGCCCCGACGACCTGCCGGTAACAACCGCCCTGGCCGATGCCGAACGGCGGCGTGTAGGACTCTCGGGGGTAGTATTCGATTTTATTGCCGTGTTTGTAACGATACCCGTGTGCCGGGGCCCATGGTGGCGGACCGCCCCGGTAGTTGTGGGCCTTGAGCCCCGAAGGTCCACCCTTGAACTTGGCGTGCCCCGGCGGATTATGCCCCGGTTTATGGTGGGCCTGGAGTGCCGGCGCAAAAAGGACGGCGGTTCCGATGACGAGGCTGCAAATAACGGTTTTCGAATACATATTCTCCGGCTCTCCATCCGATAGACTATTAATCCGACGATTCGGAGTAACGGGAATAATAAACGATTATAACCCCAGCTAAAATATTTTATAAAATAAGGCGATCACGGAGATGCTGCCGGCCCCGGTATTTCATGAATATTTAAAATTTTCATAAATTTGTTCATTTTGATTATAACAAGGCGGCCCACCACAACCGCCGCCAGCAGGCGTTCGGCCGGGGCGCGGCGTTTTCGAGCGATCGGTCGCCGGGCCCACCGGGTCGATGGTGCCGAGCGGGGGGCGAGTCTCGTCGTTGAAACGGGCGTCAATTCTCTTTCGGAGACCCGGGTTTGGCTCGCAGAAACAATCGTTCGCCTGCGAAAATGATCGCCATGCCGATGATCGAGGCGTAAATCACCATCATGTCGGTCGAGGCTTTTATGAGCAGCAAAGCGCCGAGCACAACCGCATCCAGGACGATGGCTGTCACGAGAACGACGGCGGAGGCGTTAACGTCGCGGCGAAGATGTCGCAGAATTCCCCAGTGAACCGCTATGTCCATGACGATATAGAAGATGGCGCCCAAGGAGGCGATCCGGCCCAGATCAAAGAACACCGTCAAAACCATGGCCGCAACGATCGTATAAACCAACGTATGTTTCTGAATGCTGCCGGGCATGCCGAAATGGCTGTGCGGTACGAGCTTCATGTCGGTCAGCATGGCGAGCATGCGCGATACGGCAAAGACACTCGCGATAACGCCGGAAACAGTGGCAATGATCGCGAAAATGACCGTAAACCAAAGCCCGTAATTTCCGAAGGCCGGCCGCGCCGCTTCCGCCAACGAGTAGTCTCTTGCGGCCACGATTTGGGGGATCGTCAAATTGCTGCCGACGGCAAGAGATACAAGAACGTAAACGACAACGCAGATTGCAATCGAGATAACGATGGCTCGGCCGACGTTTTTGTGCGGATCGACTATTTCTCCTCCGCTATTGGTGATGGTGGTAAATCCTTTGTAGGCGAGGATCGCCAAGGCGACGGCGCCGAGAAAGCCTTCCGAGGAAGTTTTAGCGGCATCGAGGGATACGCTTTGGAACGACAATCCCGAAACCCACAGCCCGGCGACGGCGAAAACGGCGATGCCGCCGATTTTAATAAAGGCCATGAAAAAAGAAAAAGTTTGAATAAAGCGATTGCTAAGAATATTGACGAAGAAAGCAAACATAAGCAAACCGACGCCCAACGCAGGCACAAGCCAACTGTTCCGGTCTATGTCGAATAATTGTAATGCGTATGTCCCGAAGGTGCGGGCCACCAAGCTTTCGTTGATGACCATCGAGAAATACATGAGGAGAGCGCAAGCTCCCGTCATCATGGTTTTGCCGTATGCTTTTTCCAGGAACATCGCGATTCCGCCGGCGGACGGATAGGCGTTCGACAGCTTGATGTAGGAATAGGCACTGAAGGCGGAGACGACCGCTGCTGCCAGAAACGCGAACGGAAACCATTCTCCGGCCAGTTCGGCCACCTGTCCGGTGAGGGCGAAAATACCGGCGCCGATCATCACGCCGGTACCCATGGAAACGGCCCCGATCAAACTGAGGCTGTTCTTGGCGTAATGGGCAGAGCGGTCGTGAGAAGAATGATTATTCCGTACGTCCTTGCTCATGAATCGGCCAGCCGAAGAAACATTCAGCGATCATTGTAACAAATCGAGAGCGAATTCCAAAATCGCGCGCCGATATGCGCGCATTGAAACCTTATCGCCGCTGCAAGGTTTTCTTCGGCGTCACGCAAGCACCGTGACGTTTCTCCAGGTGATCGCCGTTGCGGATGACGTTAAATCGCGCCTTTCTCCCGCAGCGCCGCGATCTCGTCCTTGCCGTAGCCGATCTCGCCGAGCACTTCCTCGGTGTGCTCGCCGGTTTCCGGCGTGTGGCGGGCGAACTTTTTCGGCCGCGGCGTTTTCGAGAGATTGATCGCCGAGCCCACCAGGTCGACGGTGCCGAGGATCGGGTGTTCCTGGGTGCGGTACATGTGCAGGTGCTTCACCTGCGGATCGTTGAAGGCCTGCTCGATGTTATTCACCGGGCCGCACGGCACGCCCGCTTCCATCAGGATTTTGATCAGCTCGTCGACGGTGTACTTCTCGAACTCCTTTTGGATGATGGCGTTCAAGGCGTCCCGGTTGTCCGAGCGAGCCTCGACCGAGTGGTAATCCGGATGCTCGATCAGCTCCTCGATGCCCATGGCCTTGCAAAAGCGCGGGAACATGGCGCCGCTGCCGGCGATGACGATGTAGCCGTCGCTGGCCTCGAACAGGCCCATCGGGATGCCGGTCGGATGGTTGTTGCCGGCCTGCTTGGAAACCTGGCCCTTCATCAGCCAGCGCGCCCCGTGCAGGTCCATCATGTTGATCATGGTTTCAAGCAGGGACGTATGCACCCATTGGCCTTCGCCGGTGACCTCGCGATCCAGCAGCGCGATCAGGATGGCGTGGGCGAGGAACATGCCCGAACACAGATCGGTAATCGGGATGCCGACGCGCATCGGCCCGCCGTCCGGCGCGCCGGTGACCGACATCAGCCCGCCCATGCCTTGCGCGATCTGATCGACGCCGTGCCGGCCGTCGTAGGGGCCGCTTTGGCCGAAACCGGAAATGCTGGCATAAACAATTTTCGGGTTTACCTTGCGAACTTCCTCGTAATCGATGCCGAGCTTATGCTTCACCACCGAGCGGAAGTTCTCGACGATCACGTCGGCGCCTTCGACGAGCTTGAAAAACGCTTTCTTGCCTTCATCCGTCTTGAGGTTAAGTGTGATGCCGCGTTTGTTGCGATGCAGGTTCTGGAAGTCGAAGTCGTGCCGTTTGCCGGTCAGGCCGACGCGGTTCTTCCCCGTTTCCAAGGGCGGTTCGATCAGGATGATGTCGGCGCCCCAATCCGCCAGCAGGCGCACCGCGGTCGGCCCGGCGCGGGCCTGAGTCAGATCGAGAACGCGGAATCGCGCGAGGGGCATGGGTGCAGTCATCGAGGGTCTCCCTGGTTCGTGTTTTTTTGCTTAAAGCGCCGCTTGCGCGGGCCAAACAGGATGCCGGTCCCGCCGGTGCCGTCCGGTTATGTTCCGAATACCGCCAAGCGTTTCCGGAGAAAACAATTACTTGATTCGGGATCGTAAGGGAAGCTTGTCATGATCCCGGTAAGGTTTACTTGTCATTTTCCGGCGTCAAACGGACACGGTCTGCGCGCGGCCGAGCCCTCGAGACGACCGGGCGGGGTCGGGCCGTGGCGTGACTCTCACAGCACGAACCAGAGCAACGCCGGCAGAACGACGATCATCAACGCGGTCGAGACGACGACGATGCCCGCGACCTCCTCGGGTTCGGTTTTGTAGCGTTCCGCCAGCACGTAAGTCACCACGGCCGCCGGCATGGTCGATTGCAGGATTAGGACGCCGCGCGCGGTTTTATCGAGCTCGAGCATATGGGCGAGCAGGACCGCGACGGCGAAGGCAACCATCATCCGCAGGGCCGAGAGAACGGTGGCGCGCACCAAGCCGGACACGCGCAGCCGGGCGAGCGAGATACCGAGCGTGATCAGCATCAAGGGGATCGTGATGCCGCCGATCATGGTCGTCGTGTTGTTGAGCCAAACCGGCACGGGCGTGCCGGTAAAGGTAAAGCCTAATGCGGCGGCAATCGCGTAGGGGATGGGAATTTTCAGCACTTCGCGCACGGAAAACGATCCGGCCGATACGCTGATCGCAAACGTGAACATCAGCATCGTGGAGACGACGAAGTAGGCCATGCCGTACGCCAGGCCGGTTTCGCCGAACGCGAACAGGCACAGCGGCAGGCCCATGTTGCCGGTATTGTTCATGCTGAGCACGGGCAGGTAGCCGCGGATCGACAGCCCCGCGATTTTGAGCAGAGGCACGGCCAGAACGGTGATGACGGCGATCACGCAGAGCGCCGCCAGGCTCATGATGCCGAAGTCGTCGAGTTTGACGTCCATCCTGGTGACGGTGGTGAAGACCAGGCAGGGCGCACCGAGCATGATGACGAGCGAGCCGATGAGTTGGGTGTCGAAAGTACGCCCGATCCGTGCCCACGCATAACCGATGCCCGCGCAGATCAGGACCGGGGCGATGATGGGGGCAAGTTGAGCGATCATGGGCGCTGGGTAAACCGGAGGTTGAGGGGCGTCGAGGGGGCGCTACCTTACTTGCCGGCGTTTCCGAGGGCGAGGCTAAATCGTGGCGTTTTCTTGAAAAATAGGTATTTGATTCGGGCCGGGGACTAAGGCTTGGAGGGCTAAAGGTTCCGGTATATAAAAGCTGTACTATCGGTGCGGCCGACAGCTCTTAGCATGGGACCCGGGGGGGCATGGCATTCGGCAAGATCAGTTTTGATATCTATGGCCTGAGCGAGAGTCGCTGGTCGGTCTACTCGTCGTCGAAGTACCGTGAAGCGGCGATCGAGGAAGCCAAGGAACTGCTCGGCTCGGGACAGTTCGACGCCATCAAGGTCATGCGCGAAGACGAACGGACCGGCGAAGAGGAAACCGTCTATTTCGAGGAAGTTCAGCGCAAGAGCAAGGGGCTGACGGTCATCCCCATCGAGGAAGCGCCGATATGCGAAAGCCTCGAGGATTATTATGCCTTCGACTCCCGGAAAACGGCCGGACGGGTTTTACGCAAATACCTCGATGAGAACGCTCTCACGGCTTTCGAGCTGTTGCACGATCATGGCCAGTTGCGGTTTCTGTGCCGCAACAACGAGGATTTTCTCAACAAAGCCGTTCATGTGATTGCCCGCGCCCAGGCCAAGGTGACGGGGGGCAAGCATTACGAGCGGGTCGAGGCGATCTATGACGTGATCGAGCGAATCGTGACGCGGGCCGAATCCTTCGAGGGCGACAACACGTATTACGAGCTTTTCAAGAACAGCAACATCAATACGTTGCTGGATGCCGTTCGAAAGGACATCGAGGAGGAAGACCGGGGGTTCCGCGCGCGCACGGCATTATCGAAATATCTGAGCGAAATGCCCGATTGGCAGAAAAAGCTGCTGCTGATGATCGAGCAGGCCGAAAACGAGCCGAGCGAAGAGGCCTTGATCTATCTCGATGAAATCATCGCCGAAATCTTCGACGGCACCGAGGCGATACGGGAAGTGTTCGGCTATCAACGCAACCGGGCCGAAACGCTCGAAACCCTGACGCAATTGAGCGTCGGCCGGTATCAGGCCAAACGCTCGACGATCGAGGCGTTGCAGCGTCTCAGCGATCTCAAATCCCGGCACCATCTTCCGAACACGCGCCATGTCATTCTCGACCGGGTCCAGCGCGAGCTCGGCAGCACGCGGCCCCTGACCAACGACGGCAAGGAGGAGGAACGGGCCGCGTTCTCGCGCGTGCTGGAACAACTGGTGCTGCATCATGCGCTGTCGGGCGACAACAGGATCAGCGAAGCGGCGACGCTGCGGGCGAAAAGCCTGTTCGTCGAGGAAGGCCAGGACGAAAGCTGGGAAAAAGCCATCGCGGATATGCTCAAGGTTCTGAAAACGAAAGCGTCGCAGTTCGCCTATCTGGTCGATCTATGCAGTACCGATTTCGGCGTCAGGCACCAAGGCGTTATCATAGAGAAACTCGAAACCATCATTCACGATCTGAAGACTATTACCGATTTGGTCGACGAGAAGGCTGATCGGCGGGGGGTTATCCGCGGCGCGGCAACCGTGCGCGACCGGTTGATGTCGACCAAGCTGCCCGACGATTGGCGGATGAAATTCGCGCGCACGATTTATAATCTGTTGATGGCGTATCAAGACGCCGGCGAACAGGCTCCGGCAACAACGAAGCCTCAACCCCGCAAGGACGGGAATGGCGCGAAGAAGGAGGGGGATTCCAACGTGGCGGAAAAAATCCTGAATCGAATCGAGGTCGAGCCGGGTTCTTTCATCTTTCAGGAGGGGGAAGAGGGAACGGAAGCCTATTTTATTTCCGAGGGCGAGGTCGAGATTTCCCGCACCGTCGGCAACCGGCATGTCGTGATCGCCAAGGTGGGCAAGGGCAGTTTCATCGGAGAAATGGCCCTGATCGACACGAAGCCCCGCATGGCGTCGGCCATGGCGTTGACAAAAACGTCCTTGATGACCATCCCGAAAGAGGAACTGCAAACGCGGTTGAACAAGCTCGCGGAGTTCGATCCGATCATGCGCCGTTTGATGGGGATTTTCGTCGACCGAATGCGCAATCATCCGGTGATCGAGTTATAGGCGGGTACGCTACGCACTTGATCGAGCGGGGCCGCCCGGGTCGGGCCCGGTTTGGAATTTCCCCGAAATGTTACAACTATATGTAGTATAAGGAAAATTCCGGACCACGATGTGTTTCCAACCCGCGAGGGGGTGTGTTAAAACCAAACGCCGGTCCGTTTTCGAGCGGCGTGGGCGACTGGTTTTTTTAAGGCCGAATACCCCTGGGGGAATTGTCCGGACCATCGTGGCATGAGCGATACCGAATACGAGTTGAAACTTGTCGGCAGCCCGAAAGCGATCCGGGCCGCTTGCCGGGTGCTCGACCGGCGCTTCGATACCAAGGGCCGGTGGCGGACGAAAAATCTGCGGACGACCTATTACGACTCACCGAAATTCGATCTTTATCATGGTCACGCCGTGCTCCGGATACGCCAGAACGGCCACGGCGCGGTGCAAACCGTCAAGGCGGCGAAGGGGAACGGTTTTATCGACCGCAGCGAATGGGAAATGCCGATCGAGGGAAGTTCGCTTGATCTGGCGGCATTGCCGAAATCGGCAACCGAAAAGCTGACTTCCCTTACGCACCCCGCGAGCCTGGCGCCGGTGTTTACGGCATCGGTTCGCCGTCGGGCCGTGACCTTCGACGCCAAGGGCAAAAGGGGGCGGACGTGTACGGTGGAAGCGGCATGCGATCAAGGATCGATCGCGGTCGATGACGAGGCGGTGCCGATCCGGGAATTCGAGCTCGAGTTGAAAGACGGGACGACATCGGATCTTTTCGATTTAGCGCTGTCGCTACAAAAGGAAACCGGCTTGCGTCTTGAGATCGTGTCGAAATCGGATAAAGGGTATGGCGTCCTTTTGGGGCGGACCATCGCGGCGCCGGTCTTGTTCGACAAAATCATCCTGACTCCGGAACAAACCGTGGCGGAGGCGATGTCACTGATCTTCGGCAAAAATCTTAAACACATGCTGGACAACGAAGCGGCTGCCTTTGCCGGCACCGATCCGGAAGGCGTCCATCAATTGCGACTCGGCATGCGCCAGATGCGCTCGGCCCTGTCGGTGTTCGGCCCCTTTATCGATAAGGGGAGGGTCGCGTGGCTCAAGCAGGATCTGAAATGGCTCGGCCGCTGTACGGGGCCGGCCCGGGATTGGGACGTTTTCATCGGCGAAACCATTACGGCCGCGAATCCCGCAAGTATCGATCTGACGCCCCTGCGCGCGGAGGCCGAGAAAAAAAGAGTACGCGCGTACAAAAAAGCGCGCGATGCTCTCGGTTCGCCGCGGTTCGCCCGCATGATGTTGAAGCTGACGGCTTTCGTCGAAACGGAAGGCTGGCATTCTTCGGCAACCGGGCCCGGCGAAAACGTTTCTTCCCGTATCAAGACCGTCAGCGG
>JBBDTH010000153.1:0-18097 GCA_040904505.1 Rhodospirillales bacterium
AACCGCTTTTTAGGCCGATCGTCGGCATTGATAGGATTAATCGTTGCTTCATTGATATTTTACGGATGGTGGAATCCTCCCTACATCTTACTTATCGGGGGATCGATCGTCGTTAATTTTACCCTCGGTATTTTTTTGATGCATTCCCGCTCCAAAGCCATTCTGGCTTTGGCGATTATTTTCAACTTACTTTTACTCGGCTATTACAAGTACGCCCAATTCTTTACCGATATCGTCTACAGCACGTTCGATATGAAAATAAGCACCGGGGGCATTTTGCTACCTCTTGCTATTTCCTTTTTTACTTTTCAGCAGATCGCCTATCAGGTCGATGTTTATGACGGTAAAATTCGAACGAAGAATTTTGCTCATTATGCCCTGTTCGTTTCTTTCTTTCCGCAATTGATCGCCGGCCCGATCATTCATCACCGTGAAATAACGCCTCAATTCAAACGCGATACGACTTTTAAGTTTACCGCGGCCGATCTTTCCGCCGGCACCGTTATTTTCGTCATCGGTTTATTTAAAAAAGTGGTCGTTGCCGACGGATTGGCCCCCTATACCGACACGCTTTTCAATGCCGTTCCGTTACATCCGACCTTAATCGATGCCTGGGCCGGTACGCTCGCTTACGGTTTTCAAATTTATTTCGATTTCTCGGCCTACACGGATATGGCCATGGGCTTGGCGTTATTGTTCGGCATCAGACTGCCGTTGAATTTCTTTTCTCCGTATAAAGCGGTCAATATCATCGATTTTTGGCGGCGTTGGCACATGACGTTGTCACGGTTTTTGCGTGACTATCTTTACATACCCCTCGGCGGAAATCGCAAAGGCCGGCAGCGGCGTTATATAAATCTTTTTATCACGATGCTACTTGGTGGACTATGGCACGGTGCGTCATGGACCTTCATCGTTTGGGGCGGCTTGCACGGTTTGTATCTCGTCGTTAACCACGCATGGCGTAGAGTTCGGCTCATCTGCGGTGCGGACCTCGACCACACCACCCTATTCGGACGTAATGTATCCCGATTTGTTACTTTTCTTGCCGTAAGCGTGGCATGGGTTTTTTTCCGTGCGGAAAACTTTACCGATGCCTTTGCCATCATTACAGGTATGTCGGGCCTGAACGGAGTCGTTTTACCGATCTCGTTGAGCGACGCCCTGATCGGCTCGAAATTTGGATTGACCGCCGGCGAGACCGTTCTTAATGATCCCGTATTGTTTTTGTGGCTCGGTATTTTACTCGCAGTTGTATGGTTCGCGCCGAACACACAGGAATTGACCGCCGGCTGGCAGCCGGCACTACCACCCGACAATCCCGAAATTGCCGGGGCGCTTGAGAAAGCCCGTCTCAAAACCATGGAGCCGTCCCGATTGGAACCGCGCCGCGACTGGTTGATGTCCTGCGCCATAACCATCGGACTTGTCTGTCTTCTGATCGCCGCGTACCGTGGCGGTGATACTTCGGAATTCATCTATTTTGCTTTTTGAAATTTATCTCCAACCGCATTACAAGACCGGCCTATGAGTAAACCTCCGATTTCATTTACCTCCCCGAGTTGGGTTCCTTCTGTAGAGCCGGACATGAGGCTTTTGATCGTCGGTGCCAGCGGCGGGTTGGGGACGTCTCTCGTGGATATGCTCTTACAAGGCTCGGACTGCGTCATCGGGGCACATGGAGCGACGAAGACCCGCCATTCAGCAGCCGAATCGCGGGTCATTCCGATCCAGGCAACACTTTCCACCGAGGCTGATTGCATTGATCTTGTTGAAACCTTTTGCAGCACAGCGCTGGGAATCGACGGCCTCGTGGTGCTGGCCGGAAAACTCACCAAGACGGATCATTGGGACACGCTAAGCGCACAGGAATGGCAGGACGATGTTCATATCAACTTGAATATTCCCTTTTTCCTCGCTCGTGCCGCAATGCGTAAAATGAAAACGCAAGGCGTTGGCGGAAGGATTATTCTCAACGGCACCGAATCCGCTCTCCATGGCGGCAGCCCCCAATCGTTTCCTTATGCCGTTGCCAAGCGAGGAACCGAATGTATGGTGCAGGGCTTAGCCCGTGAAGGAGCGCCCGATGGAATTCTCGTGAACGGCGTCCGTTTGGGGTATATCAAAAGCGGCTTTCACCAACGCTGGTTGGGAAAAGACAACCACGCCCTCGAAGAACGAGCGGCATTGGTTCCCTTAAAACGCGGCGGAGAACCCGACGAAGCGGCGGCACTCATTACTTACCTGCTTTCGGGCTGGGCTACATTCATCACGGGACAAATGCTCGCCCTGACGGGCGGCGATTGGTTGTGATCAATCCCTTAACAGACTGGTTGTTTTCGGGTAAACCGCAAAACGTCTCCGCTTAACTCGATATCGAAAAATTATTGAATTATTCTTGGACAAGTCCTCATGAATAAAAGCGTGCTTCAAGTTGCCATCATCGGCTGCGGCAGGGTATCCGGCCATCATTGCCGAGCTATACGCTTGGTTGACGGCGTGGAACTGGTTGCTGTTTGTGACATTGTCGAAGAGAAATCGAAAATTTACGCCTCCGAATTCAATGTTCCTTTTTTTAGCAACTATCATGAAATGCTGCGGGATATTCCGAATATCGACATCGTCGCCATTATCACGCCATCCGGCATGCATTTTGAACATGGCATGGACATTATCCGGCGATATAAAAAACATATCATCATCGAAAAACCGACCTTCATGCGCCCGCAACAGCTTGTTCTTGCGTATGACGAAGCCGATCGAAATAACGTTCAAATCTTTCCCGTCTTTCAAAATCGATATAACAAGGCGGTTCAACGCATCAAATTGTCTTTGAACAATGGTGAACTGGGCGACATTCGCATCATATCCGTTCGTGTCCGGTGGTGTCGGCCCCAGCGCTATTATGACCTTTCTCCATGGCGCGGCACCTATTCTCACGATGGCGGCGCGCTAACGAATCAAGGCATTCATCACGTCGACCTGTTACGCTACTTGGGCGGCGAGGTTATGAAGATCAACGCAACGATGCGGACCCTCGGTGCCGATATTGAAGTCGAGGATACAGCCGTCGCGACGATGTCATATAAAAACGGCGCCGTCGGCGTCTTGGAAGTAACGACCGCCGCCCGACCCGACGATTTCGAGGCATCGCTCAGTATTGTCGGCTCGAAAGGGCTGGCCCAGCTCGGCGGCATCGCAGTTAATGAGCTGCAGATTTTCACGCCCGATCCGCAAGCCTGTGGTCAACATTCCGAGGAGTTCCTCGGCTTAAACGGGGAAGGAGCCGTGTACGGCTACGGCCATTTCGCCATGTATCGCGATATCGTAGCCGGTTTTACCGGAGATGACCCCTATCCGGTAAGTCGCAACGATTGTTTATCGTCTTTGAAACTGCTTCACGCCTTTTACCGATCCGATGAACTCAACGATTGGGTAGACGTCGAAAGCAATCAGGAGTCCTGCAGGCTCGGCAAGGAAAACGATCCGATTTCCAATTTGTATAGGACTCCGTCACCATGACTCGTAAACTCTCGTCCGTAGCCTCATGAAAATCATCGGTATTGTTCCGGCACGCATGGCTGCCAGCCGTTTTCCCGGAAAACCTCTGCATCCGATATGTGGGCGTCCCATGGTCGAGCATGTCTTCGAGCGTGCCAAGATGTTCGATCAATGGGATGGTCTTTATCTCGCCACCTGCGACGACGAGATACGAAAATTCGGTGAATTAAAAAATTACCCCGTCATCATGACGGCCGATACGCACACGCGTGCTCTTGATCGTGTTGCCGAAGCAGCGGAAAAATGCAGTCTCACTGTCGAGAATGATGATATTATCGTATGCGTTCAAGGCGATGAGCCGATGATGCGCCCTGATATGATAGACGCGACGATCAAACCGCTTTTAGATGATCCTGGCATCGGCGGAACCATTTTGTCGATGGACATCACCGATGAAACCGTTTTCCGCAATCCGGATATTTTGAAAATCGTTCACGATTTACAGGGTAATGTTCTCTACACATCTCGAGTTCCAATACCTTATTGCAAATCTTTTTCACCGGCGCTCGGCGCCAAGCGTATTTACGGCATTTTCGGTTTTCGGTGGCATTTTCTCAAATGGTTTACAGAATTACCGGAATCGCCTTTGGAACAACAAGAGGCCTGCGATTCGAACCGCATCTGCGATAACGGCGGGGGACAACGTATCGCCCCCTATCCCTACATTCCCTCTTTTTCCGTCGATAGCCCCGCCGACAGTCATAAAGTCGAAAACCATATGAAAAGCGATCCTTTGTGGGGTGCCTATTGAACGCGCATTTATCATTTTCCGGAAAGCGAGCCCTCGTCACGGGCGCAACGCGGGGAATCGGCTATGAGGTTGCCAAAAAATTAATTGCCGGGGGAGCGGACGTCATCGGTACGGGAACTACCGACACGGGTCGTTATCCCGACGGTTGCCTGAAAAAAGTCGTGAATTTTTCGGATTCGGATGCCACCCGAGCTTTTGCGCATGAGGTTTCTAAACTCGATATCGATATTCTGATCAACAATGCAGGCATCAACAAGATTTCCCCTTTCGTGGACATAGACCCATCCATTTTCGAGTTGATTCATAAGGTCAACGTTACGGCGCCGTTTCTTATTTGCCAGGCCGTCGTTCCGGGAATGACGGAAAAGGGCTGGGGCCGGATTGTGAATGTCAGCTCCGTTTGGAGCAAGATCAGCAAGGCGGAACGAGGCGCCTACGCCGCCAGCAAATTCGCCCTCGACGGCATGACGGCAACGCTTTCGGCGGAGGTTGCCCGCTATGGGATACTGGCGAATTGCGTCGCCCCGGGGCCGATCGATACGGACCTGACACGCTCGGTTCTCGGTGAGGACGGCATGCAACAACTTGCCCGGCAAATACCGGCCCAAAGGCTCGGCACCCCCGGCGAGGTGGCCGCTTTCATTACCTGGCTGGCGGGACCCGAGAATACCTACATCAGCGGCCAGAACATCGCGATCGACGGCGGCTTCACCCGTGTTTGACCCCCTCGAAATCAAATCCCACAAAGGAATCTACACGGTTTCGTTCAACGACGCGTTCGGCTCGCTGTACGATACATCGGCAAAAGGCCATCATTTTATCATCGATAAAAATGTTGCCGGTCTTTACCGCAAGCCCTTGGCCTCCATTCTCGATGGGGATTCGGTTCTTCTTGTAGACGCCGAGGAAAGCAACAAATCGCTCGAAAAATTCCCCGGTTATGTCGAATATTTGGTCGGCAAAAGCATTCGTCGCGATCATATGCTTATCGCAATCGGTGGCGGTATCATACAAGACATCACCTGTTTTTTAGCGGCAACGTTATTGCGCGGCGTTCCCTGGTGTTTTTACCCCACGACATTGTTGGCTCAAGCCGATTCCTGTATCGGCTCGAAGAGCTCCATAAACAGCGGCGGCGCAAAAAATATTCTCGGGACCTTCCTCCCGCCGAATCACATACAAATCGATTCCGTCTTTTTAAATACTTTGCCCGAACACGATTTACGTTCAGGCATCGGCGAGATCATTAAAGTGCACATTATTGATGGACCTGATTCCTTCGATAAAATCGCCGACGACTACGATCGTCTGATCGATGATAAAGCGCTTCTGAAAAGGTATATTTACCGCTCGTTGCAAATAAAGAAACACTACATCGAAGAAGACGAATTTGATCGCGATATTCGAAATATCTTCAATTACGGTCACTCTTTCGGCCATGCCATCGAGGCGGCAACGAATTTTTCCATCCCTCATGGCATCGCCGTCACCATCGGCATGGATATGGCGAATTTCGTATCCGCGAATCTCGGTGTCGGCACCGAAAAGAATTTCGATCGCATGCATCCGACACTAAAAAAGAATTACAGAGGGTTTGAAGAGTACCCCATTCCCATGGACTCGTTTATCAAAGCCATTTCAAAGGACAAAAAAAACACCGGCGTCGCACAAGTTACGTTGATCCTACCCGATTCAAAGGCTTCGTTGACGAAAGACGTCTATCCGAACGATGATCATTTTTACGATCTATGCGGACAATATCTTGAAAGCGTACGCCGGCAATGACGAGGCCTGAAAAAATTGCCGTCACGTCGCGTTCGTTTTCGCGCCATCCCGTTCTACGTGTGGAGCTTGAGCGCCGATACAAGAATATTACTTTTAACGAGCAAGGGACATCCTTGCGTGGAAACGCGCTTATCGAGTTTTTACGCGGCCATGATACGGCAATCACTGCGCTCGAGCCTCTCGGTTACGCCGATTTCAAAGAGCTTCCCGAATTAAAAATCGTCTCAAAGTACGGTGTCGGTTTCGATTCTCTCGACATCGATGCCATGACAACCTTGGGCATCAAGCTCGGCTGGACCGGTGGAGTCAACTGTCGCTCCGTTGCCGAACTGGTTATAGCCTATGCCGTTTCATTGCTCCGCGAGCTTCCCGCAAAAGCCAGAGAAGTTCGAGAAGGCTATTGGCAGCAATCCTCGGGCCGGCTGTTATCCGAACGCACGGTCGGCATCATCGGTTGCGGCCACGTCGGCAAGGACCTTGCCGTATTGCTTCGGGCTTTTGGCTGCCGCGTTCTTACACATGATCTTCTCGATTTTCCCGAATTCTACCAAACTCATGCAATCGAGCCGGTTGCTTTAAACGATCTGCTTCGCCAATCGGATATCGTGACTTTGCATCTCCCTCTCGACGATTCCACACGCAATATTTTAAATGCTGAAAAGCTCTCTCTTCTGCGTAAGGACTCTATTTTAATCAATGCCGCGCGGGGCGGTCTGGTCGACGAAGCCGCCTTAAAGGAAAAGTTGAAAACCGGAGAAATCGCCGGTGCCGCGTTCGATGTATTCGCTGACGAGCCCCCCGGTGACGCCGAGCTGCTTAACCTGCCCAATTTCATCGCCACGCCGCATATCGGCGGCAGTACGGAAGAGGCCATTCTCGCGATGGGCCGGGCGGCCATCGATGGGCTTGAAAATGCCCGTGTCCCCGACTCCGATTGGCCGCCGCGGTCTTAATCAGGTTTGCAAGCGGAAATAAACCAAGCAAACCCCATTCTCTTTCCAAGCCGAAGCTCAAGGGGGGATTGTATCGGCCAGGGCGCGCCGTACACCAAAAGCCCGCCAGGATGCTCGCCGTAACGCCGTTTTTGATAGCGTCGATAGAGTCTGCCGAGCTTCGGAATTAAACCAAAATAAAATTCTTCTTTCCGAAGCGTCACGTCTTTAAAACGATAAAATAATTTTCGAATCCCGCTAGCTGTGTAACACCGCGTAATGGGATTCTCGATGGTTTGGCGGTTTTTACCCCCCCATTCGGTTGCCTTGCCCAGCCAGTTAGGATCCCCGAACGATCGGCCCAATATAATGCCGACGCAAAACCACAAATTGAACCAATACTGCCACGAACTTTTGCAATAGAGCATGATGACTGCCCTGCCGCCGGGTTTAAGCACACGAAATACTTCTTCCAGTGCTTTTTCCGTGTCGAGCGTATGATGCAGAACGCCATTGGAATATACGATCTCGAATGCGCTATCCTCGAACGGCAAATTCTCGGCATCGGCCTGCATCGCCCGGCATAGCCGTCCTGCATCGCCAAGCAGGTCGAATTTGTATTGTGTGGAATTTACACGAGACGGCGTGATATCCACGCTTGTCATAACCGCACCGTAGGACGCAAATAACGCCGAATGCCCTCCCGCACCACAACCGATTTCAAGAACTCGCTTTCCTTGCAGTTCATGTAACGGCATTTCAACCACGGCCATATGGCGCCGGTAACGGAACATATCCTCGAGTGCCTCAATCGCCTGAACGAGGCTTTCATGAGTCAAGGACGCATCGACATCTCCATAAAGTGAGTCGTAAAGCGATCCCCAAAAGCGCTGAATATCTTCTTTTGAATGTGCTGAAGACATCAATTCAAGACATGATAAAATTGAAAGTGCTTACCGTGATTCGCACGATTATGCCTTACCATACAAAGTGCCAACAAGAAATCTAGAGGCTAAATTTCACTTGAATGAGATTTTCCGTAGGGCCCGACAGCTTGTCCAGGATCCCACCTTGCAACGATGGCTGATCGGTTATGTTTTGGGGAAATGGAGTGGCAACCCTATTTTTAGAATACATATGCCGATTTACTTGGAAGCGCTTCCCGCTGTCACGCCAAAGCTACCCAAGCCTCCACAAACTTTTAACTACATTCGGACTTCAGAAACCTCCAATGCTCTGTCACTGCAGCTGCCGGGCGAATTTTTCTTTTTGCAACCCGGCAAGGCCGTAAATCCGTTTCAGTCTTCTTATGCTGATATCGAAACCCTTCTCGCCCTGCACCGGTTCGCCTGGGTGCCGGCGATGGGAGACGCCGTTGATCCGGCGTGGGTCGATCGAATCTGGCGGGTTTGGCTCGAGGGCTACGGGGAACCCGATGATTCATGGGCCTGGCATCCGTACACGGCAGCCGAACGTGCGATCAATATTCTCGATTTTTCCCGGCGAAACGGCTTGCCCGGCGATCGGGAAAAGACATTGAATGCACTCGCCGCCCACGGGCCCGCCATCGCCGAGCGCCTGGAATATTTCGGCGAAAACAACACATCGAATCATCTGTCGAACAACGGCCGCGGGCTGTTCCGGCTTGGGTTGGAGCTCGGGTTGAGCGACTGCACAGGCCGCGGCGCCGATATCCTTCTCAAGGAAGCCGAACGGATTTTTTTGCCCTCCGGCATCCTGCGCGAAGGCTCAAGCCATTATCATCTTCTTCTCAGCCGTAATTATGCCGACGCATGGCTCGCGGCGCGACGGCACAAAAGGCCCGAGGAACGGCCTTTGCGCGAAATCGTATCGCGCGCGCTCGCCGTCATCCCGCGATTGCATCTGCCCGGCGGGCTCCCCTTGATCGGCGATATTTCGCCCGACTGTCCGCCCGGGTTCCTGTCGGGGCTTATGGGCGGCGATGAAGGCTGGGTCGGATTGCTCGACGCCGATTCGAAACGAGCCTTTATCGACCTGCGCGATAACACCGTCGCCGTCGACGGGGACACCCTCCTGCGCGACGGCTGGCTTCGGTTCGATTATGAACGCTGGTCGGGCCTTTGGTATGCTGCGCCCGACGGCTGGCCCCCGATGCCAGGCCACGGGCATCAGGACTGCGGCGGCTTCGAAGTTCATTATGATAACGAGCCGGTCTTCATCGATTTGGGCCGGGGGGCCTATGGAGAAACGGGCGAGGCCGCCCTGTATCGCTCGGGCATAACCCACAATACGGTTCTTTTGGATGGCAATGATCCTTATCCGGCGAACAAGCCTTACTACGACGAAACCTTTCGGCGGCGGATCTGCGGAGAGCCGCCGTCTTTATGCGTTGAGGATGACAGCGTTATCGTGCGTCATGCCGGTTTTTCCAGATTGCGCGGCGGCGGCAAGACGCAACGAGCCTGGCGCTTCAGGCCGGACGAAATCGATATCACCGATGAAATAAGCGGGCGCGGTCATCATGTCGTATTGCGCTGCCTGCACACCGAACTTCCGGTCGAAAAAGAAGAAAACGCCGTCATTATCCATGGCCGGGAAGCCGCCTATCGCGTCGAGGCGGATACGGAGATTACGCTTGCGCCGGTGACGAGTTGGCACGCATACGGTGAAGGCGTCCCCGCAACGGCGCTTCGGATACAGAGCAAAAAGCGCCTGCCGTGCACGGTGAAGCTTACCGTCAGGGTCCTCTGACATGTGCGGCATCGCCGGGCTCTTCCTACCTCAGAACGCAACGATCCTGGATGCCGACATCGACGCGATGCTGGCAACCATGGCGCATCGCGGCCCCGACGGCGAAAAGATTTACAAAACTTCCGATCGGCGGTATCAGGCCGGCTTTAAAAGACTCGCGATTATCGATTTGAAAACCGGCGAACAGCCCATCGTCGAGAATGACGGCGCGCGTGTCTTGATGGGTAATGGTGAAATCTATAATTACCTTGAGTTACGCCAAGACCTGACGGCGCAACACTATCCGTACCGAACCCAAGGCGACATGGAAGTCGTGCTGCCGATTGCCGAAAAATACGGCGACGGATTCGTGCACCGCCTCAACGGCATGTTCGCTCTGGCCCTCTATGACAGCAAGCTCCATTGTTTGACGCTCGTGCGCGACCGGCTCGGCGTCAAACCACTTTATTGGACCGAGCTGGCGAACGGCGGCCTTCTTTTTGCATCCGAGATCAAGGCCTTGTTCGCCTCGGGGCTGACAGCGCCCGCCGTCGACGAAAACGCGGTTTCCTCTTATTTGAGCCACGGTTATGTGCCGGCGCCCAAAACCTTGTTCCGCGGAATCCGAAAGCTGCCGCCGGGGCATATGCTCAAGGCCGACTCGCAAGGCCGCATCACGGTCGAGCGTTATTGGCGCGCAACGCCGTCCTCCGATCTTCCCTCGAACGACGCCGAAATTCGCGATTATCTTATCGAATCGTTACGCCGCAGCGTTCGGCTGCACTTGCGAAGCGATGTCCCTATCGGCGCCCTGCTATCCGGCGGTATCGATTCCGGTCTGTTGGTCGCGTTGGCGGCCGAAAATACCGCGCAACCGCTCAACACGTTCACCGTACGCTTCGAGGGTGCGGCCGTCGACGAAACGAAGCTGGCTTCCGCCGTTGCCGAACGCTATCAAACGAACCACACCGAGCTCGACGTTTCGGCCGGTAACATCGCGCACTTTCTTCCTCGTCTTGCCTGGTTCTGCGAAGAGCCTATTAACGACCCGGCGCTGCTGCCGAACTTTCTCGTCGAGCAGGCTTTGGGACGGCATTTGAAAGTCGCCCTCAACGGTACCGGCGGCGACGAATTATTCGCCGGTTACGGCCGGTACTTTCCGCTTCCCGTGGAAAAGCGATATTTGAATTTGCCGAAAGCCATGCGTCTCGCTATCGAGGCCGGCATGAATGTCTTCTCGCCCATGACGGCCTGGAAACTCGCGCGCGCCGAAAAATACGATCACGACCGGGGCACCTATCTCCATGATCACTCGACTCACTTTCCGCCGTCAATCCGCGCATTGATCGGCAATACCCTCCCGGCCTCCAAAAGCGCGCAAAGCGGCTTTTTTGCCGAATACGATGGTCCCCCTCAATCGGCCGCGCTCTATGCCGACCTGAACACCTATCTACCTGACGATCTGTTGACTTTGCTCGACCGGACATCCATGGCCTGGGGCGTCGAGGGACGCGTCCCCTACCTGGATCATCATTTCGTGGAAGCGGCCCTGGCCGTCCCCGAAGCGATTAGAACGCCCCAGGGCCGGCACAAGGGCCTGCTTCGGGACATCGCCGGAGTATTTCTGCCGGAGCACGTCGCTTCGGCGCCGAAACAAGGGTTTGCCGCGCCCGTTCCCGCGTGGCTGCGGGCCGGACTTGCGCCGCTCGCCCGGCACCTCCTTGAGCGGCGCGAAACGCTCGAGCGCGGGTGGTGGTCAGCGGAAGGGATCGAGCGCCTGCTTGCAAAGCCGGACCGACATGGTTTTCGGGTCTACAGCCTAGTGATGCTGGAACTTGCAATTCGGCTGCATATCGAACGCCCCCCGACGGCGGCCGCGCCCCAGGAAGGTCTGGAGGCTTTTGCCGATGCCGCATGAACGTTGCGACGTCAGCGTCATCATTCCCGCCTACCGGGCCGAAGCGACCATCGAACGGGCGCTGAGCAGCATTGCCGCCCAGACGGTTTTACCGCGGGAAATTATCGTTGTGGATGACGGCTCGGACGACGAAACCGTCAAGAGAACGGAAAGCCGGATCGGAAAAATGAACGGTGCCGAGTTGATCGTTCTCAGGCAAGATCATCGAGGCCCGGGCGCCGCCCGAAATTTGGCGCTGAAAAAAGCGGTGGGTACTTACGTTGCCTTTTTGGATGCGGATGACGAATGGCTGCCCGAAAAGCTGGAACGAAGCTTGGAGGTTATGCGCAAAACCGGCAGCGTTTTAGTCTCCCATAACTTCGAATCGATCGATGGCTCGAAAAGCGTAACTGTCGACTGCACAAAACGATTCAAAGCCGGTGAAGACTCGTTTAAAAATTATTTCTTATTCGGATTTATTGCGACATCTACGGTCGTTACCCGGCGAGATATCTTGATAAAAAGCGGCGGCTTTGACCCCGGCCTGCTTTCCGGGCAGGATTACGAGCTTTGGCTTATTGTCGCCGACAACAACATCCATAATATTCATGTGTTTCCCGATGTTCTTACGCGTTACCATATTTCGAAACTCGGCATCACCAGCAATATCGAATTACGCCGCCGATGTGCCCTTCGAATATTGAACCGTCATTCAGGCCACCTGCGCAACCATCCGGGCTCTCCGATGCTGACAACCGCATCGCGGGCACTCATTATTCACGGCCAAGCCGCCCAGGCGTATGTTTCCAAAAGACACTTTGGACGCGCTCTGCTTTCATGTCTTAAGGCTTTTCCGAATACGCTCCAAGCGATGTTAGGCTTGATGAAAACGACCCAAGGTCGCCCCAATTATCTGGATTTTAAAACCACGACATGACGAATCCTTTTCTTAAAGCACGTGCAACCGCGGAGTCATCGACCGAGGACCGGCAGGAACGCAACCGCCAATGGTGGGAGCGCCTGCCCATGACCTATGCCGATTGGGATGCCGAGGACCGTCTGCCGAAAACGCCTCAAGATTTTCTCGATATCGAAAAGACGCTTTTAAGCGACAGTCCGTTTCTCGGCACAAAATACGATTTTTCGCAAGTAAAAGGACTGCGGATTCTCGAGATCGGATGCGGGTCCGGCGTTTTATCATGCCGCCTGGCGCGCGAAGCCGCCGAGGTGACGGCAATCGATATTACGGAAACCGCCGTCACCCTGGCAAAACGCAATGCCACCGGTCAAAACGTGACGATTGATATACTCAACGCTGATGCCGAACGAATGCCGTTCGCGGATAATTCCTTCGATTATGTCTTTTCCTGGGGCGTCCTGCATCATTCCAGCAATATGGATAACGCCCTGAAGGAGGTTTCGCGCGTTTTAACGCCCGGGGGACATGGCCTGGTGATGGTTTATCATCGCCGTAGCATCGCCTACTACATACACGGATTATATTGGCTTCTTATCAAAGGGAAAATATTTAAAGGCGATACGCTGCATACGGTCCAACGTCACTATACGGATGGGTACCACCATCGCTACGTGCGAAAAAGCGAAATGGCTGAAATTCTCTCCAATGCCGGACTCTCTCCGACAAAATTTACGATTACCCAATATAGGAAAAAAATTATTCCCGGTTGTCCGTCCAGGCTCGATGAGAAACTCAAGGCCCGGTTCGGTATGTGCTTAATCACCGAATTCAAAAAATCGGCATAAGCATGAAATTGACGCTTCTTTTATGGTTGTGGGTTGTTGGCGCTTTTAGCGTTTATCTTGTCCAATTCCGCAATTTATCGAAGCCGGTTTTGACAGTCTTGGGCATACTATGATTGCCGCCGGTGTCGTCGCTCTGGAAGCCATAGCCTGCATCGGGATTGGAGCGGCAATTCTCAAAGCACTCCGCATTTTTTACCAACTGCCGACTCTTGATAGATTTACATGGTCGTTTGCTCTCGGTTTCGGCGTTCTGGGTTGGTTGGTGTTTTTCTTCGGTATTTTCGGCGGGCTCCAAAGCCTGCCTCTCTTGAGTCTGCTTGTTGCCGGCGCCCTCGGCTCCGCCATGGTCGGGCGGATCAAAAATGTCCCGCAGATCTCGCCAGAATTTCAAAAACTCGGCCCCTGGGAATGGGCGATCGTCTTCGGCATCACCGCCGCCCTCATTTTTGACCTGTTCGAGGGCCTTTCTCCCCCCGCCGAAGCCGACACGCTGGCCTACCATTTCACCTTGCCGAAACAATTTATTGCGGCCGGAAAGCTTGTGTTCGTTCCCCGGGCCATTGATGGTGCGACGCCACTGCTTGTTCAAATGAGCTATATTCCCGCCCTGGCGCTGGGCGGCGAGAGGGCGCTCACGCTATGGACCATGATATCCGGCTGGGCGGCGACGGCGCTCTTGTTTACGCTGACCCGGCGGTTTCTCGATCTCCGCTGGTCGCTGGCTCTTGCCCTTATTTTTCTGACCACCCCGGCGGTTCTGTACGGCGGCGGCAACGGTCAGGTTGAAATCAGAAATGCCCTCTTTGTCATGGTTGCCGCGTTCGCCGTCGCGCAGGCGCTTAAAACGGGACTGCTTCGGTATGCTGTCCTGGCCGGACTCGCGGCCGGTTTTTTCATGGCCACGAAATATCTCGGGCTCTTGTTCGTCGCAGCGGCGGGCCTTGTCATCCTGGCGCAGAAAAAATGGTTTATGCATGGCGCCGTTTTTTTGCTCGCCGCCCTAATCGCCGGCGGGCAGTGGTACATTTGGAATTATACCCACACCGGCGATCCGGTGTTCCCGATGCTGTACGGTATGCTCGATTATCTCAATCCGGACTACTGGAACACGGCCTATCAACAAATCTTCGAAACCCTGTTCCGTCTGGACAAAGCCGTGCCTGCGAATAGTCTCTGGTTTTTCGCCTACCCGTTCGCGGCGACCTTCGGCCTTTATGACGTGTTCGAATCGGGGCGTACGGGGATGGGGCCCTTCGTTTTGCTGGCCCTACTTTTTGCCACCTTCGGTTTGTGGCGGTTCCGCGGGCACCTCATCCGAAGCCCCCTTTTGCCCGTGGCGGTCCTTGCCGGGATTTTTTATGGGCTTTGGTTCTTCACCGCATCCTCCCAGCGGGTCCGCCATCTTTTGCCGGTATATCCCCTCGTGTTGCTCTGCGTCATGGTGGCGGCTCACCGTTGGGCCACCGAAACGGGCCATCTTAAACCGCTTGCCGGAGCCGTGTTGTTGACCTGCCTCATTCAATTGGCCGGCCAGGCCGTGTTCGGCATGAGCTATGGTCGGTACGTCCTCACGGGCGAAACGCGCGAGGCTTTTCTGCTTCGTACGGTGCGAGGCTATGCACCCGTCCCCTGGATCAATAAAAATCTAGGCAAAAACGATCTCATCTATACGCAGGAACGGCAGTTGATTTACCTCTTCGATGTCCCTGTTTATTACGGCCATTGGGCTTTGGATGCCCGCATCGATACGCGCCCGGCGGCGGACGATCCCGTTAAATTTTTCCGCCAGCTCACGGCGCAAAGTATTTCCCATCTTTTGGTACAAGGTGAAATGCCGGCGCCGGGCAGGTATGATCGATCCAAGGCGAAGGGGTATGGCCTGTGGCGCGAGCTGGCCGTGAGGGGCTGTCTTGAAACCGTCAAAAGCATCAAGGGCCCCTCTTTCGGATCGCGCACGTTAAAAACGATGGTCACGAACACGACGTTTCATATTCTCAAATTGAAATCTCCCGCGTGCCTCGACAACGAAAAGGCGCCTCGGCTTTGATCGTGCTAGGAAATTAAGTGAACTTTTATATTTTGATCGACCGCGCCGAATGAAAATCGACTCGCCTCATTATGAAGGCCGGGATCTAGAGGTCTTGGCCGATATGCCTAAGTACTATGAGTGGATCCTCGAACATTTTCGCCCCTATCTTAAAGGCGCGGCTGCCGAGTTCGGCGCAGGCATCGGCACCATTTCAAAACGAATTCTTCCTCATGTCGAAACCTTGGACCTTTACGAGCCATCGAAAAATCTGGTTCCTCAGCTCGAAAAAAAATTCCAAGCCGATCCTGCCGTAAGAGTTTTTTCGCAAACAATCGAAAAAAGCCTGCAAGATCGAGGTGAAGAAACATACGATGTCATTACTCTCGTCAATGTCCTCGAGCATATCGATGATGACCGCTCGGAACTCGAAAATCTGAACAAACTCATCAAGACCGACGGTTATCTTCTTCTCTATGTCCCTGCCATGCCCGGCTTGTATAGCCGTCTTGACGAATACCACGGGCATTTTAGACGCTATACTAAAACCCTATTGGAGCAACGGCTCATAGAAGCGCGTTTTCGTATTGTCGATATCCGATACATGGATGTTCTCGGAATTTTTCCTTGGTTTATTATCAATACACTCTTGGGAAAAACCTCCTTTAATCCTAAAATCACCAGCTTTTACGACACTTATGGCGTTCCTCTCACTAAGAGCCTGGAAAATTTCTTTTCTCCGCCATGCGGCAAAAATCTCATTGCGATTGCGCGAAAAAATTCTTAACCCCCACCACACCTAGCTCGTAAACATTATCGATTGAAAATTTGATGAAAAAAATCAGCATTGTCATTCCTGCCTACAATGAAGAAAACACGATAATTCCTCTTCTGGAAGCCGTTAATGCCCAGAGCGTTCCGGGCTTTGAATTCGAAATCTTGGTCATTGACGACGGGTCCAAGGACAATACGGTTGATCTCTTGAACAAACGGCCGGAACTCTATTGTCGCCTTATTCAAATGCCGCGAAACGGCGGCAAGGGCGCTGCCGTCAGGGCGGGGCTCAAGGAAGCGACCGGCGACTATGTTCTATTTCAAGACGCAGACCTTGAATACAATCCCAGTGAATATGAAGCCCTTTTGATGCCGGTCGATAAATTCGATGCCGACATGGTCATGGGCAGCCGAATGAAAGCCCCGAAATATACTCGGATTCATTATTTTTGGCATATGGTTGGCAACCAATTCATCACGCTACTATTCAATATTCTTTATAATACGACTTTTTCGGATGTTTACAGTTGCTACCTCCTGTATCAAAAATCTCTTGTGGATGTTGAAGCTATCCAAACAAACGGCTGGGAACAGCATGCCGAAATTCTCGCAAAGGCAACAAAAAAGGCCAAAAACATTTATGAGGTTCCCATCAGCTACCATGGCCGTTCTTACGAAGAAGGAAAAAAAATACGAGCCGTTCACGTTTTCTCGGTAATTTGGACCATGCTGCGACAACGGTTCGCGCCGTAAAAATCGTATTCCGATACGTCGCACAGACATATGTTCGCAAAAACCGATTCCGATATTCGTCTCGGCCTGATCGGCGCCGGCCGATGGGGCCGGGTTTACATCAAGACTCTTCGAGAAATGGTGGGTGTGAACCTCACCCACCTTGCCAGCGGTAATCCGGAAAGCGCTTCATGGGTCGAACCGTCCTGCAAAGTATCCCTGGATTGGCGCGACGTGATTGCGGCGCCCGATCTTGACGGCGTGGTAATCGCGACGCCTCCGCACGGTCATGCGGAAATTGCCGGCGCGGCGATCAGGCAAGGCATCCCCGTCTTGATCGAAAAACCCCTGACGCTGGATGTCGTGTCGGCCCAGGAGTTGCTTGCCCTCGCCGAGAGTCACGCTGCAATCGTTTTGGTCGATCACGTCCATCTGTTTCATCCGGCATACCGTGAAATGAAACGGCGCATCGCCGATTTGGGGCCGATTCGGGAGATCGAGAGCGTCGGAGAATCTTGGGGGCCTTTTCGAAACAACGTTCCTGTTTTATGGGACTGGGGCGCCCATGATGTGTCCATGTGCCTGGATTGCCTGAACGACGTGCCGACATCGCTCAGCGCCTCGCTGATAGAAACGCGCAATGTCGAAAGCGGCTTGGGGCAAAAAATATGGATTTCCCTTGGTTTCCCGAAGGGGATCGCGGTAACGATTTCAATCGGAAATATTTTTTCTGAAAAAAGGCGATCCTTTACCGTTACCGGCCGCCGGTGCCAATTTATTTATAACGACCTGAATCCCACTCCCTTATTCATGAAATCGTTCGATAATGAGTCTGAACTTCGAGCGCAATCTCACGGTTTCCCGGTGCCCGTTTCATCCGAATTGCCGCTGACCGGTGCCGTGCGGGAATTTTTAAGGATGATTCGCAGCCGGGATTCGTCCCTTGAGTCTTTGAGGCTCGGCGTCAACGTAATCAAGGTCCTGGACCGGTGTCAGCGTCAAATTAATGCCGCGTGAAACCTACTTTTTTCCATGTTTTTTGCGCCCCAATCTGATAGTCAGTATCGACGATAACCTCGGTCATGGATGATAGCCGTCCCGGAGAACGTGAATGAAAATAAGACCCCCTACCGATGAAGAGCAAAAGCAGTGGCCGAAGGACG
>JBBDTH010000154.1:0-18073 GCA_040904505.1 Rhodospirillales bacterium
AGGCCGATGTTGCCTTCCTGGATGAGATCGAGGAACTGCAGGCCGCGGTTGGTGTATTTCTTGGCGATCGAGATCACGAGGCGCAGGTTGGCCTCGATCATTTCCTTTTTCGCCTTGCTGGCTTCGCGTTCGCCTTTCTGCACCGTGTTGACGATGCGCCGGAACTCGGCGATCGGCAGGCCGGTCTCTTGGGCGACGGCGGCGATGTTCTCGCGGATTTCCTGAACCTCGTCGGCGTGCTTGGTCGCGAATTTCTCCCACGCCTTGCTCTGTTTCTTCACCCGGCGCAGCCAGCGGGTATCGAGCTCGTCCTCGCGGTATTGCTCGAGAAAGTCTTCCCGTTTGACTCGACAACCGGTCGCCAGACGCAACAGCTTGCCTTCCAGCGTGATCAGGCGGCGGTTCAGGCCGTAGAGGTGATCGACCAGCTCCTCGATGCGCGGATTGTTGAGATGGACCTGCTCCATCAGCTCGATGAGTTCCTTGCGCAGCTTCTCGTAGCGCTTTTCCTGGGCGGGCGTCAGCGTATCGCCCTTCTCCATCAACTCGAGCCGTTGCACCTGCAGGCGATGGAGCTTCTTGTAGGTCTTGGTGATCCGGTCGAAGTTGTCGAGAACCTGAGGCAGCAGGGCCGCTTCCAAGGCCGCGAGCGACAGCGTGTTGTCGGCGTCGTCATCGTCCTCGTCGTCGTCGGTGCTCTCGCCGTCGACCTGGTCTTCGCCGCCGCCGTTGATCTTGGCGGGTTCGGCCTTGGCCGGGGTGGCCGCGGTAACCGCGGCCGCGCCATTCGCCGGCGCCGCGCCGTTGCCGGCACTGGCACCGTTCGCACCATTGGCGCCGTTCGCACCGTTCGAGCCATTGGCACCGTTCGCACCATTGGCGCCATGAGTACCGTTAGCACCATGAGCACCGTTGCCGTTGCCGTTCGGGCCGCCGCCGTAGGTGGCGTCCAGATCGATGATATCGCGCAGCAGAATAACTTCTTCCTTGAGCGCCTTATGCCATCCGGTGATGGCGCGGATGGTGAGCGGGCTTTCGCAAATCCCGCCGATCATCATTTCGCGCCCGGCTTCGATCCGCTTGGCGATCGCGATTTCGCCTTCGCGCGACAGCAACTCGACGCTGCCCATTTCGCGCAGATACATCCGGACCGGATCGTCGGTCCGTCCGACATCGGATTCATCGACGTTGCCGCCCGTCGTGGGCTTTTCTTCCTCGGCCGCTTCCGGCTGCTTGGACTCGTCCTCGACTTCCTCTTCGCTCTCGACGACGTTGATGCCCATTTCCGAAAGCATGGACATGGTGTCTTCGATCTGCTCGGAAGAAACCTGGTCGGGCGGAAGATTGGAATTCAGTTCGTCGTAGGTGACGTAGCCGCGCTCCTTGGCGCGAGCGATCATCTTCTTAACGTCCGCGCCGAGGCTATCGAGCAGCGGGCTATCGCCGCTTTCTTCCTGGCCCGGTTTGGTTTGTTTTTTCGTTGCCGTCTTCGTTGCCATGGGTTTTCCTCTCCCCCGATCTCAGCCCCGGAAAACAGCCGCCCTGGTGCGGCAGTTTTCGTCGAACCACGTCTCGCTTCAATCTATTCGTTTTTTACAATTATGACCGAAATGAAATCGCCCGATCCCCCAATCCGGCGGCTGCCATTTGTCTCTCGCCGGCCCGGCCTCAACCATCGAAATCCTGGACCTGATGTTCCTGGGCCTTGAGAGCGCGGAACCGTTCCATCGCTTCGGCCGTCAAATCACCGCTCAAGCCCGCTTTGGCTTCCTCGATTTCGGCCCGTAAATCCTTCCGATGATATAAATTATACGTTTCTTCCCAACCTTGCCGGGCCGTTTCGTCGTCGACCGTCGGCCGCGCGAAGAAAGCATGTTCGTAAACCTTTGGACTCAGAAGAGAATCCAACGTTTCGCTATAACCACACTCCCTCAATTGGTGTTGAAGCCCCGCCGAGTCAAGGTCCGGCGCCTGGGCCAGGGTCTTTAAGGCCTCCTGACGCAATTTGTCAAGCTCGGGGGCCGAAAATCCAATTTTTCCAAGCCTTTCGCCGATCATGTCGTAAAGCCCCGGATGGGTCAACAAAACCGCCAGCAAAATGGCCTCGCGCCGGTTCAAGACCTCCCGGGTCCGGCTGGAAGCCCCGCTGCGGGCCCGATCGGCGGCCCCGGGGGGTACCGCGGCGCTCCCGGCCTCGAACGGCCGGGTCCCGGCGCGCGCCCAAATCCGGTCGCGAAACGCCTTGATGAAATGACCGCGAACCATGGAATCCCCGATCAGGCGGGCATAATCCTCGAGTTTCATTTGAAAAAATGACCGTTCCTCGGGCGTTTTAGCCGCTTGGCCGCGCGTGACCATACCCCAAAGCATGTCCGAAAGCGGTACCGCCGCCTCGATATGGCGCTTCAACGCCGCCGCGCCTTCGGCCTCGAGCAGGCTGTCAGGGTCCTCGCCCGCCGGCAGGGCGGCGAACCGCAGCCCAAGGCCGGGCTTCAACAACGGCAGCGCGCGCTCGGCGGCGCGCCGCGCGGCCCGCGCACCGGCCGCGTCGCCGTCGAAACACAGCACCGGCTCGCGCGACAGCCGCCAGAGAATACCGAGCTGATCCTCGGTCAAGGCCGTGCCGAGGGGTGCGACGGCGGCCTTGAAGCCGCCCCGGTGCAGAGCGATCACGTCCATGTAGCCTTCCGTGACGATCAGCGTTTCGCCCGAGCGTGCCGCCGGGGCCGCTTGCGACAGGCCGTACAGTACCCGGCCCTTATGAAACAGCGGCGTGTCGGGGGAATTCAGGTATTTGGGTTCGCCGTCGCCGAGAATCCGCCCGCCGAACGCGATCACCCGGCCGCGCGCGTCTAGAATCGGAAATATGACGCGGCGGCGGAAGCGGTCATAGGTCGACCGAGGGGTGCCCCGGCTGTCGTCCTCGGGCTTGATGACGAGTCCGGTCGCGATCATCTGGCTTTCCGCGACGCCCGCGCGCGCCAGCAGGCCCTTGAGGGCGCCGCGCGACTCGACCGCGAAGCCGAGCCCGAATTCTTCGATCGTCGCGTCGTCGAGGCCGCGCCCGCGCAGGTAGTCGAGCGCGCCGCGGCCCTCGGGCAGACGCAAATTACGCACGAAGATCGCACGCGCCTTGTCCATCACGTCGAACAGGGTTTTTTGTTCCTGCGCGCGGGCGCGCTCCTCGGGCGAATCGGCCGGCACTTCCATGCCGGCGTCGTGGGCAAGCCGCTCGACCGCTTCGGGGAAGCTCAGGTTATCGGTGTTCATCACGAAGTCGATCGCGCTGCCGTGCGCGCCGCAGCCGAAGCAGTGATAGAAGCCCTTCTCCTCGTTGACCGTGAAGGACGGCGTTTTCTCTTTATGAAAGGGGCACAGGCCGAGATGCTCGCGGCCGCGCTTGGTCAGGCGGACCCGGCGGCTCACCACGTCGACGATGCCGACGCGGTGGCGCAGCTCGTCCAGGAATTGCGGCGAAAAGGCCATCGAAACGCTCCACCGTCCGTTCTATCCCGCCCGGCACGCCGCCGCCAGGATTTGTCGGCGCCCGCCCCCGGGCGGGGCCAAACGGGCCATCATAGTTCCGGCACACGATACTGAGAACACGCACTTTTCACCGGTTTTCGCAAACCGTCCACACCAACCTGGGGATAAAACGGAGGCAATATAAAGCGCCGTTTCCGGCGCCGGAAACGCGAAATCCGCGAATCGATTCGGGCGGTCCCAGAGCGGATTCACGGGGGGTTACCCCAGGCGTTCCTTGACCGCCGAGCTTGCCTTGGCAAAATCCATGCGCCCGGCGTACCGCTCCTTGAGTACGCTCATCACCTTGCCCATTTCCTTGATGCTGGTGGCGCCGACCTCGCCGATCGCCTTTTGAATGGCGTCCGCCATGTCCGCCTCGCTCATGGGTTCGGGCAGGAAGGTTCGAATCACCTCGATTTCCGCGCGCTCCTGATCGGCCAATTCCTTGCGGTTGCCCTGCTCGTAGAGTTTGATGCTCTCGTTGCGCTGCTTGATCATGGATTGCAGCATCGAGAGAATCTCGTCCTCGCCGATTTCCGAGAGCTTGCCCTTGCCGCGCCCGGCGATGTCGCGGTCCTTCAAGGCGGCCAGGATCAGACGCACGGTATTGACCTTCAACTCGTCGCGATTCTTCATCGCTTCTTTCAAGGCATCGTTCAGACGCGCGCGAAGCATGGTGGGGTCTCTGTCGTTAACGAGGTCATCAAAATTGTCCGGGAAAGCGAGTAAAATACCGAAAAACGCCCTGGAACGCAACCGCTCCTTTTAATTTAACATATTGATATAAAAGGATTTTTTTGGGAAATATCGGCTTGACGGGTCATTCACATTCCCGTAAAGAGGGCCGAACCGGCGGCATCCAGCATCGTATGACTTTTCGTTAATCCACCCGTTTGTTTTTCCGCGCGCGCTTGAACGAAAATTCCGTTCGGCGCGAACCCGCTAAGAGCAAGCACCGCACCGCGAAACCGGTCATGCGAAGTCCTCTCGGGGAACGGCCCCCGCCGGCGCAACGAACGCAACACGAGAAACAGGACGCCCTTTATTAATGCCGGCCCAACCTTCCCCGCAGGCGACGCACCCGGACACCACGCCCCCGCCCGGTTGCGATGCCGCGTTGGTGCTGGCCGACGGCGCCGTCTACTGGGGGCGCGGCTTCGGCGCCACGACACGGGCGGTCGGGGAGGTCTGCTTCAATACGTCCCTCACCGGCTATCAGGAGATTCTCACCGATCCGAGCTACGCCGGGCAAATCATCACCTTCACGTTTCCCCATATCGGCAACGTCGGCACCAACGCGGAAGACATCGAGACCGTGACCCCGGCGGTACGCGGCTGCGTGCTGCGGGCCGACATCACCGAGCCCGCGAACTGGCGATCCGCCCAGCATCTGGACGCCTGGCTCAAGACCATGAACCTGCCGGCGGTGGCCGGAATCGACACCCGCAAGCTGACGCGAAGAATTAGGGACGGCGGCGCGCCCAACGGCACCATCGTCCATGCGCCGAACGGCGCTATCGACATCGCCGCGTTGCTGGCCGAAGCGAACGCCTGGCCCGGGCTCGAAGGTATGGACCTCGCCAAAGACGTCACCTGCGCGCAACCTTATGAGTGGAACGGCGAGGCCGCCTGGTCCTTGGGGCACGGCTACGCCAAACAGAACGATCCGAAATTCCACGTGGTCGCCGTCGACTTCGGCGCCAAGCGCAACATCCTGCGCTGCCTCGCCGCTGCGGGCTGCAAGGTGACCGTGGTGCCCGCGAGCGCGAGCGCCGAGGACGTCATGCGCCACAAGCCCGACGGCGTGTTCTTCTCGAACGGCCCGGGCGATCCGGCGGCGACCGGTAAGTACGCCTTGCCCATGATGAAAACCGTTCTGGAATCGGGAACGCCGTCTTTCGGCATCTGCTTGGGCCATCAATTGATGGCCCTTGCTTTAGGGGCCAAGACCTCGAAGATGCACTTGGGCCACCGCGGCGCCAATCATCCCGTGAAGGATTTGGCGACGGGAAAAGTGGAGATCACCAGCCAGAACCACGGCTTCCTGGTCGAGCGCGACAGCCTGCCCGCGGGCGTGATCGAAACCCACACGTCGCTGTTCGACGGCTCGCTCGAGGGGATCAAGGTCGACGGCAAACCGATCTTCTCGGTGCAGTACCACCCCGAGGCCTCGCCCGGCCCGCAGGACAGCCACTACCTGTTCGAGCGGTTCATGGATTTGATCAGGGCGAAATCCTAACCATGCCCAAGCGCACAGACATCAAAAGCATCCTCATCATCGGCGCCGGGCCCATCGTCATCGGCCAGGCCTGCGAGTTCGACTACTCGGGCGCGCAAGCCTGCAAGGCCCTGCGCGAGGAAGGTTACCGGGTGATCCTGGTCAACTCGAATCCGGCGACCATCATGACCGATCCGGACATGGCGGACGCGACCTATATCGAACCGATTTCCCGGGACATGCTGACCAAGATCATCGAAAAGGAACGGCCCGACGCGCTGCTGCCGACCATGGGCGGGCAGACCGCGCTCAACGCCGGCATCGATCTCGACGAAGCGGGCGTGCTCGAAAAGTACGGCGTCGAAATGATCGGCGCCGACGCCGCCGTGATCGCCAAGGCCGAGGACCGCCAGCAGTTCCGCGAGGCGATGGAGAAGATCGGGCTCGAGTCGCCGCGCTCGCGCATGGTGAAAACCTGGGAAGATGCCAAGGCGGCGATGGAAATGGTCGGCCTGCCGGCCATCATCCGCCCGTCGTTCACGCTCGGCGGCATCGGCGGCGGAGTCGCCTTCAATGCCGACGAATTCGAGACGGTGGTGCGCAACGGCCTGTCGCTGTCGCCGGTCGGCTCCGTGCTGATCGAGGAATCGGTACTCGGCTGGAAGGAATTCGAGATGGAAGTGGTCCGCGACAAGGCGGACAACTGCATCATCATCTGTTCCATCGAGAACGTCGACCCGATGGGCATTCATACCGGCGATTCGATCACGGTCGCGCCCGCGCTGACGCTGACCGACAAGGAATACCAGATCATGCGCAACGCCTCGATCGCGGTGCTGCGCGAGATCGGCGTCGATACCGGCGGCTCGAACGTGCAGTTCGCCGTGAACCCGAAGGACGGCCGCCTGGTCGTGATCGAGATGAACCCGCGGGTGTCGCGCTCGTCCGCGCTGGCGTCGAAGGCGACCGGCTTTCCGATCGCCAAGGTCGCCGCCAAGCTCGCCGTCGGCTATACCCTCGATGAGCTGATGAACGACATCACCGGCGTGACTCCGGCGTCGTTCGAGCCGACCATCGATTACGTCGTGACCAAGATTCCGCGCTTCACGTTCGAGAAATTTCCCGGCACCGAACCCCTGCTCACCACCGCGATGAAATCCGTCGGCGAGGCGATGGCGATCGGGCGCACCTTCGCCGAGTCCCTGCAAAAGGGCCTGCGCTCGATGGAGACCGGATTGACCGGGTTGAATTCGCCGAAACTCGACGGCGAGGGCGAAGAGAACGACGTCGACAAGGTTCGCGCGGCGCTGTCGCTGAACCGGCCGGACCGATTGCTGCTGATCGCGCAGGCGATGCGTCTCGGCGTATCGCTCGACGATATCTTTGCGGCCTGCAAGGTCGACCCCTGGTTCCTGGCCCACATCAAGCAGATCGTCGATACCGAAGCCGGAATCGCGCAGAACGGCCTGCCGACAGACGCGCCGGGATTGCTGAAACTGAAGAAGATGGGCTTCGCCGACGCCCGGCTCGCCGAGTTGAGCGGCCGCAAGCCCTTCGACGTGTTCGTGATGCGCCGGGACTTGGGCGTCCGCCCGGTGTTCAAGCGGGTCGATACCTGCGCGGCCGAGTTCCCCTCGCTGACGCCCTACATGTATTCGGCCTACGAGGGCGACGGCCTGCACGCGCCCGAATGCGAGGCCGATCCGAGCGGCGCGACCAAGGTCGTGATTCTCGGCGGCGGGCCCAACCGCATCGGCCAGGGCATCGAATTCGACTATTGCTGCGTGCACGCCGCCTACGCCCTCAAGGACGCGGGCTACGAGACGATCATGGTGAACTGCAACCCGGAAACGGTGTCGACCGATTACGACACCTCGGACCGGCTGTATTTCGAGCCGCTCACGGAAGAGGACGTGCTGGAGTTGCTGCGGGTCGAGCAGACCAACGGCACCCTGAAGGGCGTGATCGTTCAGTTCGGCGGCCAAACCCCGCTGAAACTGTCGCAGGCCTTGGAATCGGCCGGCATTCCGATCCTCGGCACCTCGCCCGACGCCATCGACCTCGCCGAGGACCGCGAGCGCTTCCAGGGACTGCTGAACAAGCTCAAGCTGCGCCAGCCCGCGAACGGCATCGCGCGCTCCATCCGGGAAGCCGAACGGGTCGCCGAGATCATCGGCTATCCCCTGGTGATCCGGCCGTCCTACGTGCTGGGCGGGCGGGCCATGGAGATCGTGCACGATCACGGCGCGCTGATGCGCTACATGACCGACGCGGTGAAGGTCTCGGGCGAAACCCCGGTCCTGCTCGATTCCTATCTGCAGGATGCCATCGAGGTCGACGTCGATGCGATCAGCGACGGCGCGCAAACCTATATCGCCGGCATCATGCAGCACATCGAGGAGGCCGGCATTCATTCCGGCGATTCAGCCTGCTCCTTGCCGGCGCACACGCTGAGCGCGGCCATTCTCGAGGAACTGCGCGCGCAAACGCGCAAGCTCGCCGCCGGCCTGAACGTGATCGGCCTGATGAACGTGCAGTACGCCATCAAGGACGACGACATCTATATCCTCGAGGTGAATCCGCGCGCCAGCCGGACCGTACCGTTCGTCGCCAAGGCGACCGGGGTGGCGGTGGCGAAAATCGCGGCGCGGGTGATGGCCGGGGAAAAGCTTTCCGGCTTCAAGCTGCCCGATAAACCCAAACGCAACCACGTCGCTGTGAAGGAAGCCGTCTTCCCGTTCGCCCGCTTCCCCGGCGTCGATATCATTCTGGGCCCGGAGATGAAATCCACCGGCGAAGTGATGGGACTCGACAAGGACGTGCATCGTGCGTTCGCGAAATCGCAACTCGGCGCCGGCATGACTCTGCCGACAACCGGCACCGTGTTCATCTCGGTCAAGGACAAGGACAAAAAATCGGTTTGCGCGCTAGCCCGGCGGCTGACGGCGCTCGGCTTCGACCTGGTCGCCACCAAGGGCACCGCCCAGCACCTGAGCACCGCCGGCCTCGAGGTCAATCCGGTCAACAAGGTCAACGAGGGCCGCCCGCACTGCGTCGACGCCATGATCAACGGCGAAATCCAGCTGGTGATCAATACCACCGAAGGGGCCGCGGCCATCACGGACAGCTATTCGATCCGCCGAACCGCCCTGACCAACTCGATCCCCCATTACACCACCATGGCCGGGGCGGAGGCCTGCGTCGGCGCGATCGAGGCCCTGGATAGCGGCGGCCTTGAAGTCACCCCGCTGCAGGCTTATTTTAAAGGCTCTTTTTAGACCTCTCTTGAGGATACAGCCGTATTTCCGGGGCTGCTTGCGGGCCCGGATGCGGTTATTATTTTTTGACTAGTCATGAACCGCGCGGTTCGCCGCGCGCCGACGCAAAACGACGGTTAGGAAGAACACGATGGATAAAGTCCCGATGACCGCTCCCGGGTTGAGCAAACTCGAAACGGAATTAAAGCGCCTGAAGAGCTCCGAACGCCCCGCCATCATCAAGGCGATCGAGGAAGCGCGCGCGCACGGCGATCTTTCCGAGAACGCCGAATATCACGCGGCCAAGGAACGCCAAAGTTTCGTCGAGGGCCGGATCATGGAGCTGGAGGACGTCATCGCGCGCGCCGACGTGGTCGATCCGAGCAAGCTGAGCGGCGACATCGTCCGCTTCGGCGCGACCGTCATCGTCGCCGACGAGGATAACGACGAAAAAACCAAGTACACGATCGTCGGCAGCCATGAAGCGGATATCGGATCGGGATTGCTGTCGGTGACCTCGCCGTTGGCGCGCGCGCTGATCGGCAAGACCATCGGCGACACCGTCGAGGTCAAGGCCCCGAAAGGCGATACGTTTTACGAAATCGTCGAAGTGAAGTTCGTCTAGATCGGATCACTCGTCCAGGATAACCGGCGGGCCCAATTGCCGCTTGGAGGTCCGGATGGTTTCGAACGTGGTCACATTGACCACGTGCGCCGACTCGGTGAGTTTCATCGTGAGCGCGTCGCGGTGGTCCTTATCGCGCGCGACCACCTTGAGCAGAAAATCCCCGCCGCCGCGGATCATATGACACTCGCGCACCTCCGGCCAGGAGGCCGCCATGCTTTCGAATTCCTGCAGCCGGCTTTGCGATTGGCCGTCCAGGCCGACAAGCGCGAAAAACTGCTCCTTGTACCCGAGCAGCCCTTCGTCCACATCGGCATGATAGCCCCGGATATAGCCGTCGGTCTCCAGCGCCCGCACCCGCCGCAGACACGGCGGCGCCGAGATGGATGCCCGGCGGGCAAGCTCGACATTACTCAGGCGGCCGTTGGCCTGAAGTTCCCGGAGGATAATGCGATGAATGCGATCGAGCTTAAGCCGTTTTCGGTTATACTTGTCCACAAAACCTCCCCTTAAGCGCAAGGATGTTACAATGCCCTTACACGCTTGCCAAGCGAACCGATAGGGCGATGGGCCGAGGGGCACTAAAGGGAGCGGCGCGGTACCGTGAAAGCGGCTGACTCTCCGGCCGATTCGGCCGCCGCCGGCGCAAACCCGGCTTGCTTCCCCATAACGCGCTTCTTATGTTAAGAACGACATATCCAACCGATGGCTGCCGGGAGTCCGGCGGCCATCTCCGTTTTCATCTACCCGGAGGTCGCCGGCAGCATGGCCGTACAACATCACGCCAAAGTTATGATTCTGGGCTCGGGCCCCGCCGGCTACACGGCGGCCATCTATACGGCGCGGGCCAATCTGAAGCCGCTTTTGGTCAAGGGCATTCAGCCCGGCGGGCAGATGACGATCACGACTGAGGTCGAGAACTATCCCGGCTTCGCCGACGTCATCCAGGGCCCGTGGCTGATGGAACAGATGGGCGAACAAGCGGCCAAGGTCGGCACGACGATGGTCGAAGACAACATCGTCGCCGTCGATTTCCGGAAGCGGCCGTTCGTGCTGACCGGCGATTCGGGCGCCGTTTACACCGCCGACAGCCTGATCCTCGCGACCGGCGCCAGCGCCCGCTGGCTCGGCCTGCCGGGCGAGGAAAAATTCCGCGGGTTCGGCGTTTCGGCATGCGCCACATGCGATGGTTTCTTCTTCCGCGATCTGCCCGTGCTGGTCGTCGGCGGCGGCAACACGGCCGTCGAGGAAGCAATTTACCTCACCAACCACGCCAGCAAGGTCACGATGATCCATCGGCGCGATTCGCTGCGGGCGGAAAAAATCCTGCAGGACCGGCTGTTTCGCAACGAAAAGGTCGAGATGATGTGGGACACGGTTCTCGAGGACGTGATCGGCACCGACACGCCGCCGGGCGTGACGGCCGCGCGCGTGAAAAACGTGAAAACGGGCGAAATCCGGGACATCCCGGTCGAAGGCATTTTCATCGCCATCGGCCACGATCCCAACACCGTGTTGTTCAAAGGCCACCTCGACATGGACGACGAAGGCTATCTCGTCACCGCGCCCGACAGCACGGCGACCAATATCCCGGGTGTCTTCGCCGCCGGCGACGTCCAGGATAAGGTTTTCCGCCAAGCCGTTACTGCGGCCGGCACCGGCTGCATGGCGGCCCTGGAAGCCGAACATTACTTGGCTCTGCACGAAACGGCCGCAGAAGCAGCCGAATAAGCGCATTAACGTTCAGCGGAAACCGAAACGATGATGGATTGGGACAAACTGCGGGTCTTCCATGCGGTTGCCGAGGCGGGCAGCTTTACCCACGCCGGCGAGGCCCTGAATCTCAGCCAGTCGGCGGTGAGCCGCCAAATCAGCGCCTTGGAGGAAACCCTCGGCGTTTCGCTGTTTCATCGCCACGCCCGCGGGTTGATCCTGACGGAACAGGGCGAGCTGCTGTTCAGGACCGCGCGCGACGTCGTCGCCAAAATCAATCAGACCACGGCGCAGATGAGCGATTTCGCCGAACGGCCGCAAGGGCCGTTGCGCATCACCTCGACGGTGGCGTTCGGTTCCATCTGGATGACGACCCGATTGCATAAATTCCTGCGGCTCTACCCGGAAATCGACGTATCCCTGGTGCTGGCCGACACCGAATTGGATCTCTCGATGCGCGAGGCCGACGTCGCCATTCGGATGGCGCCGCCGCGCCAGCCGGATTTGATTCAACGCCGGCTGCTCAGCATGCAGTATCACGTATACGCGACGTCCGAGTACCTCAAGGAGTACGGCGAACCCAAATCCGTGCAGGATCTGAACCGGCACCGCATCATCTCCTACGGCGAGCAGCCCAACCGCTATACCGCCAACCTGAATTGGCTTTTGGAGGCCAGCAAGGAAGCCGCCGGGCGGCCTCAAGTGCTCAGGGTCAACAGCGCCTACGGGATTTTCCGGGCCGTGCAGTGCGGCCTCGGCCTCGGCGGGCTGCCGGATTACTTCGCCCACACCGCGCCCGATTTGATTCAGGTTTTGCCCGATCTGCCGGGGCCCCATTACGATATCTTTTTCGTCTATCCGGAAGAGCTCCGCCATTCCAAACGGATCGGCGTTTTCCGGGATTTTCTGATCGGGGAGATCGGCCAGAACGGCATGAAATTGCCGCCGCAAACTACGTGAGATTAAGAATTAAGATAATGTAAGACCTTGATTCTCTTGAGATTGCGGCTCCCCGCAGAGTCATGCGCTAAATGCATACCGGGGCTGATGCAAAATTCCTTTTAAGCCCCGGGTTCCTGCCTTATATAGGAAACAGGTGATGTTGCACCGCAGTATTGCACTGCAGCATCCGACGAGTTTCCAAGTTTCGGGCGCGACGCCCGGAAAAAGGGCTCAACCCATGTTGGGTCCTTGCGTCTCCCAGACGTGAAGCCTCCCTGTTGAACTTGCCGGGAACCTTCGGGTTCCCGGCATTTTTTTTCAAAAACAGGCCGCGAGGACAAGCCGCGGGACCGGGAGCCGGTCAATGCTCGCCGGTAATCGGGCCTTTCTTAAACAGGATCTCCTGCATTTGGGCGGCGAATTGCTTGTCGTTACGCCGAATCCACTCCAGCACCATGCAGGCGTGTTCCATTTCTTCTTCCATGTTGTGGAGGAGAATCTTTTTCAACGCCGGATCCTGACAATCGTCGGCGCGTTGGCGGTACCAATCGACCGCCTCCAATTCCTCCATCAGCGATACGATGGCTTGATGCAGGGACAGGGTCTTCTTCGACAAAACGGAACGCGGGGCATGAAGGGAATCGCTGGCCATGAATAGTCTCCGGTTGGTTATCGATATTCATAACGTTTACCCGCCCGGCGGGCCGGCGTCACTAACCTGAATCAATATTTTGAGCGTTGCAAGGCGTCTCATTGGGATTGCGATGCCGCGCCGGTATGCGCCGCGACGATCCTGTCCGCGTCCTTGCCGCTGAACTCCTGCAGATGATCGAAACTCCAGTCGTAGGTGCCGACGCCGAGAGTTTGCGAGCGCAGATCGATGATCAGATCGTGCATTTCCGATTGCGGCAGCTGCACCACGACCTCGTCCCAGCCTTTCCATCCCGCCTTGGCGTCGAATCCGAGAATCTGCCCGCGCCGGGCCGACACCAGCCGTTGCACCTTCGAGGTGAATTCGGACGGCACCGAAATCCTCGCCTGATAGATCGGTTCGAGCAGAATCGGATTGCACTTCGGCATGCCTTCGCGCATCGCAAGTTGCGCCGCTTGCTTGAAGGCCATTTCCGAACTGTCGACGGCATGATACTGGCCGTCCGTCAGGGTGACGGCGACATCGACCACGGGAAACCCGAGCGGGCCGTGCGTCATGTAATCCTTCACGCCCGATTCCACCGCCGGAATATACTGTTTCGGCACCACGCCGCCGGAGATGGAATCGTTGAAATTGAACCCGCTCCCGCGCGGCAACGGCTTGATATCGAGATGCACGTCGCCGAACTGGCCATGCCCGCCGCTTTGTTTCTTGTGACGGCCGTGTTGAGAGACCGGCTTGCGGATGGTTTCCTTATAGGCGACATGCGGGCGGGAGCTACGTACGGCGAGCTTATAGCGATTCTTGAGCCGGTCGAGTGCGATCAGCAGATGCATCTCGCCCTGTCCCCAGATCAGCAGCTCGCCGGTATCCGGATTGTGGCTGTAGGCGAGCGACGGGTCCTCGTCGACGATCTTGCCGAGCGCCCCGCTGAGCTTGACTTCGTCGCTCCGGTCTTCGGCATGGATCGACAGGGAAAACACCGGCTTCAGCGGCGCCGGCCAGTGCGCCGCGCCGACGTCGCCGGCCGTCGACAACACCATCCCCGTCGCTATCTCGTCCATGCGCCCGAACGATACCGTGTCGCCGGCGACCGCCCGGTTTTGCTTATCGTGCTTTTGACCGAATGAGCTCAGAATACCGCTGACCCGCGCGCCGTTCAGCGTCTCGCTGTCCTTAATCTCGCCCGCCAGTACGCGGACGAACGACAATTTACCGATCTGCGGCGCGTGAATCGATTTGAAAACCTGCGCCAACGGCTCGCCTTTCGGCGCCTTGACGCCGAGACGATCGACCACACCCGAAACATCCGGCGCTTCGTGGCGCAACGCCTTCAGCAGCCGTGTGATCCCGTTGTCGCGCTCGGCCGAACCGAAGAAGACGGAAACGATCTCACCCTTTTGCAGGCTGTCGGTGAGATACCGGTAGATTTCGTCGCGCGACGGCACCTGATCCTCGAGCAGCTTTTCCAGCAGCGTATCGTCGAAGTCGGCCAGGGATTCGAGCAGCTTTTCCCGCTCCGCCTGTTCGAGCGGCTTTACGTCGGCGGGCAGTTCGATGGGGTCGGACGCTTCGTTTTCGTTCCACTTGAAGGCGCGCTCGCTGACCAGATCGACGTGCCCCGTGATCGCCTCGCCGGTTACGATCGGCACTTCGCGCAGCATCAACGGCCGGTCGGAAACCGCCCGCAGCGCCTCGAAAATCTCCTGTACGCTGCCGACAGCCGAATCCATCTTGTTGACGAACAGAACGGTCGGGATTTTGCGCTCGGCGAGATAACGCAACACCGGGTCCACGGTAATCGCCTTGGCGGCTTCGGGTTCGCACACCACGACCGCGACGTCGGCGATCATGCAGGCGTTATGGGTGTCCTGCATCAGTTCGATCGAGCCCGGACAATCGACGAACGTCCAGGGATCATCGAGATAACTCGTCGTCGCGATATTCGGTTCCGTGCTCATCTGCCGCTCGCGGGCTTCCGGAGTCGAATCGCCGACGGTATTGCCCTCCTTCACCGTGCCCTTGCGGTTGACCGCGCCGGTGGCGGCCAGCAGGCTTTCGAAAAGAGACGTCTTGCCGCTGAGATAGGGTCCGACCAATGCAGCGCACCGCGGACCCGATGGATCTTTCGTGGGCATGTCTATCCTCCCTGTGATGGGCGAAATTTGTATTTTTTTATTGAGCGGGAAGTGTAACCGTGCCGGGGCGCTCTGTTTAAGGACTTTTGATTGCAACTTTGCGCCTACCGGAACGAACGGGAAACGAAGGGTTGCCGAAAAACGGCCCCCGAAAGCGGGCCGTTTTCGATTCGTGCCGTGGATTCAGGTGCTTATGTGAGCGCGGCGCAGGCCCGCTGGATGCGTTCGCAGGCTTTTTGCAAATCCTCGGTCGCGGTCGCGTACGAAATGCGAAAACACGGCGACAACCCGAACGCGGCGCCCTGGACTACGGCGACCTCCTCGGTTTCGAGCACGTAATTCACGAAATCCGTGTCGTTGTCGATCGTCTTGCCGGCCGGGGTTTTCTTGCCGATCGTGCCCGCGCACGACGGATAAACGTAAAACGCGCCTTCCGGCACCGGGCACACCAGCCCGGTCGCCTGGTTGAGCATGCTGACCACCAGGTCGCGGCGCTCCTGGAAGATCTTGTTGTGCTTGGGGATCAAATCCTGCGGGCCGTTCAGCGCCTCGACGGACGCGGCCTGGGAGATCGAACTGGTGTGGGTCGTGCTCTGCGACTGGATCGTATTCATCGCCTTGACGATCTCGAGCGGCCCGGCGACATAGCCGACGCGCCAGCCGGTCATGCAATAGGCCTTCGACACGCCGTTCAGCACAATCGTGCGCTCGATCAGCTCGGGCGCGACCTGCGGAATCGTCTTGAACGTGAAATCGCCGTAGACGATGTGTTCGTAGATGTCGTCGGTCAGAATCCAAACGTGCGGATGCCGCTTCAGAACGTCCGCGAGTCCCTTGAGTTCGTCCTCGGTATAGGCGGCGCCGGTCGGGTTCGACGGCGAGTTCAGAAACAGCCACTTGGTCTTCGGCGTGATCGCCCGGTCCAGGTCCTCCGGCTTCATCTTGAAGCCGCTCGCCATCGGGCATTCGACGAACACCGGCGTGCCGCCGCAAAACTGCACGATGTCGGGATAGGATACCCAATAGGGCGCCGGAATGATGACCTCGTCGCCGGCGTCGATGGTCGCCATCATGGCGTTGAAGATCACCTGCTTGCCGCCGCAGGCGACCGTAATCTGATTCGGCGAATACTCGAGGCCGTTCTCGCGCTTGAACTTGGCGGCGATGGCCTCGCGTAAGGCGGCCGTGCCGGGCACCGGCGTGTAATGGGTGTCGCCCGCATCCATGGCTTTCTTCGCGGCCTCGATGATGTTGGGCGGCGTATCGAAATCGGGCTCGCCCGCGCCCAGGCTGATCACGTCGCGGCCGCGCGCCTTCATCTCCGCGACGAGCATGGTCGTCGCGACCGTCGGCGAGGGGCTGATCGATTTCATTCGCTGCGCAAGAAACGGCATGGCGGGGATTCCTAGATTTGCAAGACGGCCACAAAAAAGCGCGCCCGTATCGGTTGGGCGCGGGGCTATACCTACGCCTGTTGCCCGTTCAGTGCAAGACCCGGAAAATCGTGCGAATAGAAAGGATTAGGTGTTGCGGGTGCGTTGCGCGAACCAAATCCCGGCGGCGATGACGAGGGTGCCGACGACGTGAAACTCCCGCAGCCGCTCGCCGAGGAACAGAATCGCGAGCAGCGCGGCCGCCACCGGCACCAGATGCTGGAAATGGCCGGCCCGGCTCGGCCCCACCACGTCGAGCGCGCGGTTGAACAGCACCAGCGCCAGCGTGGTCGGCACCAGGCCGATGTAGAGAATCGTCGCCAGCGTCGGCGCGCTCCACGGCACCGCCTGCACCGCCAGGGTTTCCCAAACGTAGAACGGCAACAGCGTCGGCACCGCGAAACAGAGCGAGATCGTGATGAACACGTACGGATCGATCGGCGCGGGGCGCAGCTTGACCAGCACCGTATAGAGCGACCAGGCGGCCACGGCGATCAGCATGATCACGTCCCCGGCGACGAAGCGCAGGCCCAGCAGGATATCCAGATCGCCCCGGCTCAGAATCACCGTCACGCCGAGCAGGGACGCAAATACGCCGAACGCCTGACGCGCGGTCATGCCTTCCTGCAGCATGAAATAGGCGAACAGCGGCACGATCACCGGCGTCAACGACATCACCAGCGCCGCGTTGATCGTCGTGGTGGTGTGCAAGGCCGAATACATAACCGCGTTGAACAGCGCGAATCCGATCACGCCCGAGGCCGCGAACAGTTTCCAATGGGCACGCATCAGGGGCCAATGGCGGGCCACGTCGCGATGGGTGAAGATCAAAAGTGCCGTCAGCGCCACCGCGTTTCGCCAGAACGCCAAGGCAATCGGCGGGATATCGGCATGCACCGCGCGCCCGAGCGTGATGTTGCTGCCCCAGAACAGCGCGCACAGGCACAGCATAAGGTAGGCGACGGCGGGGGTGATCGTGAAACGGGGCATAACGGAGCGGCGACGGTAAAACGGGAAGCGCGTCACCCTACCCAGCCCGCCGGTTTCGCGCAATCGGTAACACGCCCCGGAAACGGCGAAATCTGCCCTCTTCCTTCGACTCGCGGGCCTCATCCTGAGGAGGCCGCAAGCGGCCGTCTCGAAGGAGAGGCCCGCGGCTCAGGATAAGGGAACGGGGCGTCGGATGAGATATAGCCGCTAAATTCCCCTATGGAACAGGGCCGGGCGCGACCCTATAACAAAGGTATGCTCAACCAGGAAGTCTTCGTCCCGACCAAGCGCCCGCCGACGGAAGACACGCGGCGCTTCAAGCTCGTTTCCGAGTTCGAGCCCGCCGGCGACCAGCCGCAGGCCATCGCGGCGCTCCTCCGGGGGATCGAGGCCCACGAGCGCGATCAGGTGCTCCTGGGCGTTACCGGCTCGGGCAAAACCTTCACCATCGCCCACGTGATCGAACAGCAGCAGCGCCCGACTCTCGTCCTCGCCCCGAACAAGACCCTGGCCGCGCAGCTTTACGGCGAGATGAAGGCGTTCTTTCCGGACAACGCCGTCGAGTATTTCGTCTCCTATT
>JBBDTH010000155.1:0-9853 GCA_040904505.1 Rhodospirillales bacterium
CATGCCCCGGTCCCACACCATCGAACTCGGGAGTCTCTTGTTCCTGTGGCTGGCCGCGCTCGCCGTATCGGGCTATGCCCCGCGCGACCGCCTGACGTGGCTCCTGGAAGTCGCGCCCGTGCTGATCGCCATCCCCCTCATGATCGGCACGCGCACGCGCTTTCCCCTGACGCCGCTGCTGTACCGGCTGATTTTCCTGCACGGCCTGATTTTGATCCTGGGCGGGCATTACACCTATGCACACGTACCCGTGGGGTTTTGGGTTCAGGATGCCTTCGACCTCGCGCGCAATCACTACGACCGCCTGGGCCACCTCGCCCAAGGCTTCGTGCCGGCGATCCTCGCCCGGGAAATCCTGCTGCGCAACACCACACTCTCGCCGGGGAAGATGCTGTTCCTGCTCGTAACCTCCATCTGCCTCGCCTTCAGCGCCTTTTACGAAATGATCGAGTGGTGGGCCGCCGTTGCGATCGGCGCCGACGCGGACTCCTTCCTCGCCACCCAGGGCGACGTCTGGGACACCCAATGGGATATGTTCATGGCCCTGATCGGCGCCGTTTCCGCGCAGATTCTGCTGGCGCGCCTGCACGATCGCGAGCTTGCCCGCCTCAAGATATAAGATCCATGCGCCGGTCCATGCGCCTGGGCGATGGCCCCCATTCCGGACGCGATCTGGTCATCGGCAGCCTTTCCCGGTAAGGTCCTGCGTCTTCCAACGCTGCCCGGAGAACGCACCGACCGTGACCCCCGCGATCCGAGACACCGACAGGCCCGGCCTGTTCATTGCCGCCGGGCGCGCGCTGATCGGGCGCTGTCCCAATTGCGGCCGGGGCAAGCTGTTCACGTCGTATCTGAAACAAGTCGCCAACTGCGAAGCGTGTTCGGAGCAATACAGCCACATCCGCTCGGACGACGGCGCGCCGTGGCTCACGATCCTCATCGTCGGCCATATCGTGGTGCCGCTGGTGCTCGCGGTCGAAACCCGCATGACGATGCCGCTCTGGACGTCGATGATTCTCTGGCCGGCGCTCGCGCTGGCGCTCACCTTCCTGACCCTGCCGCGCGCCAAGGGATTTTTTCTCAGTCTCATTTGGTCGACTCGCGCGCCCGGCTCGGAACGCGACTGAGCCCACCCGTTCCCCCCTGCGTTGCATACCGGGCACAGGCCGTTTAGGCTACGCGGCACATACCCGCTAACCTTCAAACCATCCCGAGCGATCATGCCCGATACTCCGAAATCCCCGCCGCCCGCCACGCGCCTGCTCGCCGAGTTCGCGGCCGATCTGAGCTACGACGCCCTGCCGGATCGCATCCAAGAACTGATGCCGATCCTGCTGACCGACCTGTTTCGCGCCGCCGCCGTCGGGCGCACCATGCCGTGGGTGGAACCGGCGGAACGCGTGCAGATGTCCTTGAGCGGCGCGCCGACGTCTTCGATCTTCTTCTCGGACGAACGCGCCGATCCGGTACGCGCGGCCTACATCAACGGCGTGATCGCGGGCAGTTTGGACTGGGACGATTCCCACATCGCCGCGATCATTCATCCCGGCATCGTAATCTGGCCGGCGGCGCTGGCGGTGGCCGAGAAAACCAAGGCTTCCGGGCGCGCCCTCGTCGAAGCCGTCACGGCCGGCTACGAAGGCGCGATCCGCATCGGGATCGCCGGCCAGCCCGATCATTCCCTGCGCGGCTTTCAGGGCACGCCGACCTGCGGCACCTTCGGTGCGGCGATCGCGAGCGCCAGGCTGCTCGGCCTCGACGCCAAGGGCATCCAAAACGCCATCGGCATCGCGGCCAGTTACGCCGGCGGCATCTCGCAGTTTTTCGTGTCGGGCTCGGACGTCAAGCGCCTGCACGCGGGCAAGGCCGCCGCCCACGGCATCGAGGCCGCGCTGATGGCGCAAACGGGACTCAGCGGCCCGCCCGACGCCATCGAAGGCCGGCAAGGATTCGGCCCGGCGTTTTCCGACAGCTTCGACGCGGCCGTGATCGAACGGGATCTCGGGAGTCATTACTGGATCGACAGCATTTGTTTGAAGGTTCATGCCGGGACCGTGCGCCTGCAGGCCGCCATCGAGGCCGCCGAGCAGCTTGTGCGCCAGGGTGTGACGCCGGATCGGATCGAGCGGGTCGAGATCGGCGTGCCGCAACTGCTGATGGGCAAGCTCACCTGGAACGAACCGGTCGATCACCAGCAGGCGCAAATGAGCGCGCCGTTCGCCGTCGCCATGACGTTCATGCTGGCGCCCGAGCGGCCCGACCCGTTCGTGCTCGGCATCGACGATTTCGGCGTCTGCGTGAAGGAGGCGCCGGTGCGCGATCTCTCGAAGCGCACCGTCTGCGTGGTCGACGACGCCATCGACAAGCAGATGACCAAGGAATACGTGCCCGCGCGCGTCAGCGTATTTCTCAAGGACGGCAAGCGGCTCGACGCCACCGTCATCAAGCCGCGCGGCTGCCCCGACAACCCGATCACCGCCGACGAGGTGCGCGAACGCTTCCGCCTCATGGCCGGGCGCTATATGGCCGAGACCGTCATCGAACGCTGGCTGGAGGCGGCCGGGGCCGTGCACACCCTTCCCTCGGCCGCCGACCTGATGCGCTGGCAGCCCTGAAACGGGGTCGTGTTTCAGTTTGCCTCATCCTGAGGAGCCCTTTTGCCTCTTTATCCTTCGAGACGGCCGCCCTCATCCTGAGCCGCGCGCCTCTCCTTCGACTGGGCCTTCGGCCCGCTCAGGATGAGGCGCGCGAGTCGAAGGACGCGACCTCCTCAGGATGAGGCAAAAGGGCGTCTCGAAGGATAAAGAGGCAACCTGAGATACGACAAAAAACCGGGCCGTTCCCGGACTTACCGGATCACCGAACCGTGAACGCGGCGGCCATTCTGCCGGGTCGCCCGGCGCCGCAATTTTCGCTACTATTCCGGGAGTTTCGTATACTCAAAAATACACCTCCGGGAGGGACCCGTCATGAAGCGCAAGACAGCTAACGATTTCGATCAGGAATTGCTCGATCTTTACGATCATTATGCCCACGGCTTGATCGAACGCCGTGAATTTCTCGACAAGGCATCGAAGTTCGCCGTCGGCGGCCTGACCGCCGTCGCGCTATTGGAGATCATGTCGCCCAACTACGCGCTCGCCAAGCAGGTCGACGAGAAGGATTCGCGCATCAAGGCGCAGGACATCAAATACGATTCACCCAAGGGTCACGGCAAGATCAACGGCTACCTGGTGCGCCCCTCCGGTGGGGGCAAACGCGGCGGTGTCGTGGTCGTGCATGAGAACCGCGGCCTGAACCCCTACATCCGCGACGTCGCGCGCCGGGTCGCCGTCGCCGGCTTCACCGCACTCGCGCCCGACGGCCTCACGCCGCTCGGCGGCTATCCCGGCGAGGACGAAAAAGGCAAGGTGATGCAGCGCACGCTGGATAAAGGCAAGCTGCTTGAGGATTTCATCGCCGCCTACGGCGTGCTCAAGGCCGACGAGAATTCGAACGGCAAGGTCGGCGTGGTCGGCTTCTGCTACGGCGGCGCGGTCTCGAACGCGATGGCCGTGCGCCTGCCCGATCTCGCCGGCGCCGTGCCGTTCTACGGCCGCCAGCCGAAGACGGAAGAGGAAGTCGCCCAGATCAAGGCACCGCTGCTGATTCACTATGCCGGGAACGATGCGCGCGTGAACAAGGGCTGGCCGGCGTACGAGGCCGCCCTCAAGAAACTCGGCAAGGATTACACCATGCACATGTATCCGGACGTCAACCACGGCTTCCATAACGATACCACGCCACGGTACGATAAGGCGGCGGCGGAGCTCGCCTGGGAGCGCACGATCGCGTTCTTCAAGGCGAAGCTCTCCTAAGGGGAAGCCGTCCCGATGAGATGAAGCGCCTGGAAGACCAAACTATCCTCGTCACCGGGGCCACCGACGGCATCGGCAAGGGTACCGCGGCCGAACTGGCGCGGCGCGGGGCCTTCGTCCTGTTGCACGGCCGCGACGCCGGGCGCTTGGCGCAAACCCAGCGGGACATCGCCAAGGAGACCGGGAATCCCCAGATCGGGAGCTACCAAGCGGATTTCGCATCCCTGGCCGACGTACGCGCCCTCGCCGGGGCCGTCGAACGCGAGCACGACCGACTCGACGTCCTGATCAACAATGCCGGCATCGGGCGCGGGCGCCGCGGCGAACAGCACCGCGAGGAAAGCGCGGACGGTTTCGAACTGCGCTTTCAGGTCAATCACTTGGCACCGTTCCTGCTCACGCATCTCCTGCTGCCGTTGCTCCGCGCGGCGGCCCCGGCGCGCATCGTCAACGTCGCCTCCGCCGGGCAAACGCCGATCGACTTCGACGACGTGATGCTGGAGCGAGACTATGACGGCACGCGCGCCTACTGCCAAAGCAAGCTCGCCATGGTGATGGCGACGTTCGACCTGGCCGAACGCCTCGACCCCGGGCAAATCACCGTGAATGCGCTCCATCCCGGTACCCTGCTCGATACCAAAATGGTGCGCGAGGCCTGGGGCGGAGCCCAGGGGCCGGTCGAGACCGGCATCGACTCGGAGGTCCACCTCGCCGCCGCGCCCGAGCTTGACGGCATTTCCGGCCAATATTTCCATGAAAAACGCCGCAGCCGGGCGGACTCCCAGGCCTACGACGAACAAGCCCGGCGCCGGCTGGTGGCCTTGAGCGAACGGCTCATCGGTCTATAACGGGGCTATAACTTGGCGGCATATAGCCAAACCCGAACGGCCGAATTACAATTCGGGAAAAGCAATCCAGAGGGAGACTATCTTTCCATGCTCGACGACGAACTTGAAGGCGAATTCATTCTCGGCTGGCCCGACCGCAAACGGCTTAAGCACATGACCAGCACCGACGCGGAAGGCCGCGTCGTTTATGCCCGCTCGCCGATCCTGGAACAGGAAGGCCTGATCACCCCGGTCGATGCGTTTTTCGTCAACGCCCAGGTGCAGATGCCCGAACCGACCCATCCGGACGATTGGTCGGTCGAAATCTGCGGCGAGGTCGAGAAGCCCTTCACCCTGACCCTGGACGAGTTGAAGAAATTCCCCGCCCGGACCGTGCGCGCGGTGACCGAATGCGCCGGTAACGACGGCGACTTCTTCGATTACGTCGAGAAGCGCACCAACGATAAGCCGCAGTTGATGCGCGGCGGCGTAGACATCGACGGTTTCGTCAAAAAATATAAAGAGCGCAACGCCACCGTCGAGGAGCTGATGGCGCGGCCGCACGGCACCAATCTCTGCAGCGGCGGCGAATGGACCGGCACGCCGTTGAAGGCCATTCTGGATCGCGCCGGCCTCAAGGACAGCGCCGTCAGCGTGCGCCTGATGGGCTGGGACGTCGGCGTTCCCAACACCATGAAACTGCACCGCGCCGCCGGCTCGATGGATATCGAGGTGCCGAAGCCGGACCCGATGAACTTCGACAAGGCGCTGCCGATGGACAAGGCCCTGCACGAGGACACCATCATCGCCTGGGCCCATAACGGCGACGCGCTCCGCCACGTGCACGGCGCGCCGGCGCGCTGCGTGGTCCCGGGCTGGGCCGGCAACTGGTGGGTCAAGTGGCTCGAACGCATCGAGGTCCACGACTACATGGTGCCGTGCTATCACCAGACCGAATATTTCGTGCTCGGCAAATCCCACGACGACCCGAACAAGACCATGTGCAAGCAGCTCGGCTGCAAGAGCGTCATCACCTGGCCGCGCGATTTCGACGGGCCGCTCAAGACCGGCGAACACCTCGTCCGCGGCCTCGCCTGGTCGGGCGAAGGCGCGATCACCCGCGTCGAGATCAGCCTCGACGGCGGCAAAACCTGGCAGGACGCGCACGTGGAATACTCGCCGGACCGCTGGCTGTGGAAACGCTGGTCGTTCCGCTGGAACGTCGACAAGCCGGGCAAGTACAGCATCATGGCGCGCGCCCACGACGAGGTCGGTCGCCTGCAGCCGGTCACAGAATGGAACTGGCTGAAGAAGCATTTCGACGGCATCGTGCCTTCCGACATCGAGGTCGTCGAATAGAATAAGCACGCACCATCGACGGGGATAACGCCATGCACGACGACGAACTCGAAGGCGAATTTATCCTCGGCTGGCCGGACCGCAAGCGGCTCAAACACATGACCAGCCCCGATGCGGAAGGCCGCATCGTGTACGCCCGCACGCCGGTCCTCGAGCAGGAAGGCCTGATCACCCCGACCGATGCCTTCTTCATCAACGCCCAGGTGCAGATGCCCGAGCCGACCCACCCGGACGACTGGTCGGTCGAAATCCGCGGCGAGGTCGAAACCCCGTACACGTTGACGCTCGACGATCTGCGCAAGTTCCCCGCCCGCACCGTGCGCGCGGTGACCGAATGCGCCGGCAACGACGGCGGCTTTTTCGATTACACCGAGAGCCGCAGCAACGAAAAGCCGGTGATCCAGCGCGGCAGCGTCGACATCAGCGGTTGGGCAACCAAGAACAAGGGCGCGACGGCCGACGAGAACCGCTCCCTCAAGGGCGGTAACGCCACCAACATGTGCAGCGGCGGCGAATGGACCGGCACGCCCTTGAGCGCAATCCTCGAACGCGCCGGGCTCAAGGATACCGCCGTCAGCGTGCGCCTGGTCGGCTGGGACGTCGGCACCCCGAGTGCCATGAAGCTCTACCGCGCCGCCGGTTCGCTCGACGTCGAGATCGCCCAGCCGGGCGAGATCGCCTACGACAAGGCGCTGCCGATGGACAAGGCGTTGCACGAGGACACCATCGTCGCCTGGGCGCATAACGGCGACGCGCTGCGCCACGTGCACGGCGCACCCGCGCGCGTGATCGTGCCGGGCTGGGCCGGCAACTGGTGGGTCAAGTGGCTCGAACGCATCGAGGTCCACGACTACATGGTGCCGTGCTATCACCAGACCGAATATTTCGTGTCTGGCAAATCCCACGACGATCCGAACAAGACGATGATGACCGCCTTGGGCTGCAAGAGCATCATCACCTGGCCGCGCGACCACGATTCCCCGATCAAGGCGGGCGAACATCTCATCCGCGGCCTCGCCTGGTCGGGCGAAGGCGCGATCACCCGCGTCGAGGTCAGCCTCGACGGCGGGCAAAGCTGGCGGGACGCGCATGTCGAATATTCGCCGGATCGCTGGCTCTGGAAGCGCTGGTCGTTCCTCTGGAACGCGACGCCGGGCGGCCACAGCATCCTGGCGCGCGCCCACGACGAGGCCGGCCGCCTGCAGCCGGTGACGGAATGGAATTATCAGCTCAAGCACTTCGACGGCATCGTGCCGTCGGATATCGAGGTCGTCGCCTGAAACCCGCGTATCGTTTTTAAAGCACCTGCTCGGCGGTTCGCCCGGCGGGCATGCCGCTTGTTCGTTTCGGCGTTTCCTCGAGCACGGCGCGTACCGCGTCCGCCGCGTCCTCGACGTCCGCGCTCGAAACGTCGAGATGCGTGACCGCCCGCAGGCGCGCGTCCGAGACCGCGCTGATGCGCACGCCGCGTTTCGCGAGCCCGGCCTGCATTTGATGCGCGGTGATGCCCGCGCCGGAAACGTCGAAGAAAATCATGTTAGTCTGCACGGTTTCGAGATCGACCGAAATGCCGGCCAGGTTGGCGACCCGCTCGGCGAACAGGCGCGCGTTCGCGTGATCCTCGACGAGGCGATCGACATGATAATCGAGCGCGTAGATCCCGGCCGCCGCCATCATGCCCGATTGGCGCAGCGCGCCGCCGAGGCGCTGCTTCCAGCGCCAAGCCTCGTCGATGAACCCGCGGCTGCCCGCCAGCACGCCGCCGATCGGACAGCCGAGCCCCTTGCTGAGATCGATCCAGAGCGTATCGCACGGCGCGGCGTAGTCCTTCGCGGCGATACCCGAGGCAACGACCGCGTTCAGCAGGCGCGCGCCGTCCATGTGCAGCACCAAGCCGTGCTTTTTCGCAAACGTGCCGACGGCTTGCACGGTTTCGAGCGGCCAGATCGTGCCGCCGCCCGCGTTCGCGGTCTGCTCGATTTCGACCATGCGGCTTCGCGGCGCGTGACGCCGGTCGGGCCGGATCGCGGCCTCCAAATGCTCGGCGGAGAAGATACCGTGCGTGCCGTCGAGCGTGCGCGTCACCGCGCCCGCGAACACGGCCAGACCGCCCGCTTCCGCGTTCACGATATGCGCCGTGCGATCGCACAGGATTTCGTCGCCCGCCCGGCAATGAACCGCGATGGCGGCAACGTTGCACATGGTACCGGACGGCATGAAGACGGCCGCTTCCTTGCCGAGCAGCGCGGCGACCTTCTCCTGCAGCGCGTTGGTGGTCGGATCCTCCATCATCTGCTCGTCGCCGAGCGGCGCCGCCGCCATGGCGTCCTTCATGGCGGGAGTCGGCTTGGTCTGAGTGTCGCTGTGCAGGTTGATGCGGATATCGTTCATCGTGTTTCGTCCTTCAACGGTCCGGGTTCGGCTCGGGAAAACTCACGGGAAAACTCTCGTGAAAACTCAGGGGCCAATGATCGAGAATATGGTGCAGATACCGCTTCAATTTGCCGGTGTCCAGCTTCTTCGTTTTCTTGATCTTGCCACGCTCCGCCACTTTTATCTCCTTGCCGCGTGGCGCTTTTCTGGATGGCGCCGTGCCGTTATGGTATCGATGACAGAACCGCCGCATTGCACGGCCGACGTCATTTTGTCAGAACATATCGGGTCAAGCAACCGCATGGGATAGGGGAGGCACGAATGAATACCAAGGAACTCGGAATCGCCGTCGTCGGTTCGGGCAGAATCGGAACGCTGCGCGCCAACATGGCGAGACGCCATCCCTCCGTGGGTTTCCTCGCGGTCTCGGACATCGACAAGAACAAAGCGGAAATCCTCAAGCAGCGGGTCGGGGCGGATTTGGCCTCGGCCGACAACTATGAGATCATTTCGCACCCCGACGTGAACGCCGTCGTCGTCTCGACGCCCGAATTCGAGCACGTCGAGGCCGTCCGCCAGGCGCTCGAATTGAAAAAGCCTGTCTTTCTCGAAAAGCCCCTCGCGCTGTCCATGGAAGACGGCAAGGCGATCATCGCGGCCGTCGAGAAATTCGGCGGCGATGTCGTCGTCGGATATTCGCGCCGGCACGACCGCCGCTGGATGCTGGCCAAGGAACAGATCGTGCAGGGCCGCGTCGGCGAAATCATCGGCATCCAGTCGCGCGTCTACAACAGCCGCGCGCAGATGCTGGAACTGATCAAACGCTCGCTCGACGCGACGCCGGTTCTGGACGTGCTCACCTATTACGTCGACATGGCAAATTGGTTTCTCGACGGTATTCGTCCGGTCGAGGTCGTGGCCCGCAGCCACGGCAAGGTCTTCAAGAAGATGGGCTACGATACCGTCGAGGAGACCAACTGGACGATCATCACCTACGAGAACGGCGCCATCGTCAATCTCGGCATCTTCTACGGCCTGCCGACGGATTATCCGGGCTACGGGCAAAGCGGACGCTTCGAGGTTTTGGGCGAAGACGGCGCGATCCTGCTCGACATCGACAACAAGGACAGCATCCTGACGACGGAAAAAGGCGTGCCGCACAACTACATCCCGGACCTCACCACCGGCATGCTGTTTATGCAGTCGGGCACCTCGGGCGATTGGGCGCTCGACGAATACTGGGGGCCGATCGCCAACGAGACCCGCTCCTGGCTGGACCATCTCATCACCGGCGCGAAATGCCCGCACACCACCGTGCAGGAGGCCATGCTGACGCTGCAGGTCTCGACCGCCATCGAGGAAGCGGCCCGCACCAAGCAAACGGTCGCCATTCCGAGGCTCTAAAACGGAAACGCCCGGCCTCGATGAGGCCGGGCG
>JBBDTH010000155.1:9863-17639 GCA_040904505.1 Rhodospirillales bacterium
GGGCGTCGTTTTTCCGCCGATCGGACGGAGATTATTTCTTCTTCAGGAGTTTGGCGCCCGAGCGGGTGCCGTTCACCATGTCGACGTACTCTTTCTGCGCTTCCTCCATCGGCGTGAAGACCGCACTCGCCTTGATTTTCTTGAACAGATTCGCCACCGGCTTGAACTCGAGGGTTCCCTTCATGTTATCGGAGACGGTCTTGCAGATGGAATCGGGCGTTTTCGGATGGACGCCGATCCAACGCAAGGCGGTGAAAGAGTCCTTGTACCCGAGATCCTTCGGCTGAAGCACCTTGTTGCCGACCGCCTTCTCGTAACCGTCGGGATGGGCCTTGTTGCTGCTGGTGGCAACGACGATGGCTTTTTCCGGCGCCAGACCTTGCAGGATTTCGTCCACGGTTACGAGCACGTTCACATGTTTGCCGAGGAAGTCGGTGACCGCCGGGCCGGTGCCCGGATAGGTAACGTAAGTTACCTTGGCGCCCGCTTGCGAGAACAGCACCGCGCCGCCGAGCAGGTTCGAGCCGGAACCGCCGACGGTGACTTTCTCCGGATTCTTTTTGGCATACTCAATGAGGCTATTGTAGTCCTTGTAAGGCATGCCTTTGTGAATCGCGACGTTCGGCCGGAAAAAGCCGATCAGCGCGCACACCTTAACGTCCTTTAAAGGATCGACGACGGGCTTCGTTTCGCGCGCCAGTGCCACGATCGGCGTCGGGCTCGCCATGTAAATGGTATGGCCATCCGCCGGGCGCTCGTTCATCCATTTCCAGCCCTTCACGCCGGACGCGCCGGGCACGTTGCGCACGCGCCAGCCGTGTCCCCAAACGTCGAAGGCCGCCGAGGACATGATGCGGGCCCATCGGTCGGTGCCGCCGCCGGCGCCGAACGGCACCACGAACGTAATGGTCTTCTTCGGATAATCGGCCGCCTGAACCGTACCGGCGATGCCGCTCATGACCAGCCCGAGCGCGAACGCCGAGCCGAAAATCTTGGAAATCGTGTTCATATCTGCCTCCCTGGCATGACTGCGAATCTTGAAGGGTCGGTTATCGAATTGTTTTTGCTTACTAAAGCTACAATACCCCTCAAGATTTCCCTGTCAAGGAACGCGGGAGAGAGTAGCGCCTCAGTTTGCCTCATCCTGAGGAGCCCTTTTGCCTCTTTATCCTTCGAGACAGGCGCTAACGCGCCTTCCTCAGGATGAGGCAAAAGGGCGTCTCGAAGGATATCAGAGAAAACTGAGACATGACCGGGAGTGGGGCGCCGGACCGCCTGCCCCTCGGCGATCAGGCCGGAATCCCGGCCCCCGGCTCGATCGGCACGATGCGCGGGTCCGGCAAGGCGGGCAACGATTTGAGCCCGGAGCCGGTGATCAGCAGAACGATGCGTTCGTCCCGGTTCACGGCGCCGGTTTCAAGCGCGCGGATGAGCCCGGCGAGCGTGGTCGCGGACTCGGGACACGAGAAAATGCCCTCCTCGCGCGCCAGCATCTTCACGGCGTCCAAAGACGCTTCCGTGGCGAGGCCGAGCGCGGTGCCGCCGGTTTCGCGCAACAGGCGCAACACGTCTTTATCGCCCGGCGGCTTGACCGATTTCAACCCGCCCGGCAGCACGTTCATGTCCTCCCACGGTTCTGATTCGGCCTTGCCCTCCTCGAACGCCTTCACCAGCGGCGCGCAGCCTTCGTATTGGGTCACAATCAGGCGGGGCGCGCGGGTTTTCTCGCGAGACCAACCGAGCGCCTCGATTTCGCCGAAGGCCTTGAAGATGCCGATGGCGCCGACGCCGCCGCCGGTCGGGTAGAACACCGCATCGGGAAATTCCCAACCGAGCTGTTCGGAAATTTCCCAGCCCATGGTCTTCTTGCCTTCCAACCGATACGGCTCCTTGAGCGTGCCGCCGTTGAACCAGCCGTGCGCCTCGGCGGCCTTCTGCACCATCGGCCCGGCGTGTTTCCAATGCCCCTGCAGAACGAACGTGCGCGCGCCCGCGAGGCTGCTTTGATGCAAACTCGACGGCAGCGTATCCTCGGCCAGCAGATTGACGCAGTCGATTCCGGCACGCGCGCAATAGAGTGCCCACGCGCCGCCCGCGTTGCCGGAGCTGTTATGGACCATGGTCGTGATGCCGAGCTCCTTGAAGCGCGTCGCCGCGACGGTGGCGCCCCGGTCCTTGAACGTGCCCGACGGATTGCGCCCCTCGTCCTTGATCCAAATTTCCTTGCAGCCGAGCGCTTTCTCGATTTTCGGCGCGCGCAACAGCGGCGTCCAACCTTCCGACAGCGTCACCGCGTTGGCCGGGTCCTGGGCGGGCAGCATCGGGGCGTAGCGCCACAATGACGCCGGCCCCTTGGCGATATCCTCTTTCGTGATTTCCGAGCGCGCGCGCTCGATATCGTAACGGCATTCGAGAATGCCGCCGTCCGCGCAGGTATTGTTGAGCGGCTTGTCGAACGGCAGCCGCGTATCGCAGGTCGAGCATTGCAGATGCGAGAGATAACTTTTGGTCATTTTTTAAGCGTCGCGAGGTATTCGGCCGTAAGCTCGGAGCAGTCCTCGAGCGTGGTGCCGCGCTTGCGGTTCTCGACCACCTCTTCGCCGAGCGGCGACTCGCTGATGAGCTTGAACATCTTGGCGCCGCCGTAGCAGGTCTCGCCCGGCATGCCCAGCGCTTCGAACATCCGGCCGATCTCCTCGACCTCGCCGACCCAGCGGTAGGCCTTCGGCGGCGTGGTGGTGATCCGCTGCGCCGCCCAATCGAAGGCGCCCTTTTGCGAACCGCTCAATTCCTTGACCACCTCGTCATAAACGCCGAGCGCCTTGGCGGCAGCGAAGGTTTGCGCCGCCATCGCCACCATGCTCTTGGTCACGGAGGCGAAGCACATCTTGATCGCGGCGGCGCGCCCGACCTCGTCGCCGCATACATGCACGGTCAAACCGTAATCCTTGAGTTCCGCGAAATCGTTCGCATACGGCCCCGACGCGTAATAGCGCGTCCGGTTCCTATCCGGCTTCGGCGGATCGCCCATGATGCCGACGTCGACGAACCGCGCCCCGGCGGGCTCGACGATATCGCGGATCTCGAACTTGGTCGTCGGCGCCACCGCGTTGCAATCGGCGTAAAGGATCGGCTTGTTCGAAGCCTCGATGTGCGGCGCCACCCTCTTGGCCAGCGCGACCGCTTCGGACGGCGGCAGGATCGAGAGAAACACGTCGGCCTCGCGGATCAAGGCGCCGTCGTCGCCCACGTCCTCGATTCCGACGCCGGCGGCCAGGTCGACCGAGCGCTTGCTGCGCCCGCTCAGGTTGGTGATCACACGCAGGCCGTGGCGCACCAATTGCCCGCCGGTGCCGCTGCCCATGTCTCCTTGCGCGATAACCGCGACGGTCTGAATCGTCATAGAACACCCCTTTTGTGCTGCCGGACGGGCATGATCCGCGCCGTCCCTGGAATTATCGTCGATTTAGTCTACACTTTAACGCAATGACCGCACGATATGCCATCTACTTCGTCCCGCCGGAGGATCACCCGGTTTACGCCTTCGGCCAGCACCTGCTGGGCCGGGACGCCCATCTCTGCGGGCCGCTCGCCCAGCCCGCGCTCGCGGGCATCGCACCGGTGCGCCTCGAGGAGATCACCGCCGAGCCGCGCGATTACGGTTTCCACGCGACCCTCAAGCCGCCGTTCTGCGTCAAGGACGGCACCGGCGGCCCCGAGGCCCTGCACGACGCGGCAGCCGGCTTCGCCGCGCGCCGAACGCCGTTCACGGTGCGCCATTGGAAGATCCGCGCGCTCGACCGGTTCATCGCAATCATGCCGGTCGACGCGCCGAAGACTCTGCAGATCCTCGCCGACGACTGCGTGCGCGATTTCGAGCCGTTCCGCGCGCCCGCGACCGAAGACGAGCGTGCCAAGCGGCGCGCGCCCGGCCTCACGCCGCGCCAGGAAGCGTTTCTGGACGACTGGGGGTATCCGTACGTATTCGAGGAATTCCGCCTTCATCTCACGTTGACCGGGCGCATCGAGGGCGAGACCGAGCGCAAAACCGTGCTGGACGCGATCCGCAAGATCTGCCCGCCGGAATGCCTGACCGATATCCCGGTTAACGCGATCAGCATCTTCGGCCAACCCGACACCTGGATGCCGTTTCACCAAACCAAGCGGTTTCCCTTCGGCGGCTAACTTCCTCACCGTCACCCTTCGACACGCTCAGGGTGAGGACGCGGGACTCCCTCATCTTGAGCCTGTCGAAAGATGAGTATCCCGCCCCGAACATCAGAACCGGCGGCGGGAGGGTTCGGGAGGGGAAAGGACCGACACCGTTCGCCCCTTAAACGCACGAAAACGTGACCCCCCTATCCTTAAGCATGAGCGGAATCCCCGTGACGGCCCGCGCGCGTTAAGCATACAATTATCTCCTGACCCGGCGGGGCGCGGCGGGAGGCACCATAAACAAGAACCAAACGCCCCTGCCTCGAGGGACGAATAAACGGCCAAGCACATACGACCATGGCGAACGCGCGCTAAAAGCGCGCCCTTACACGCATTTTAAACGATCGCCGGCGGCGCGGGCCGCGCGGCGCGGACGGCACCTGCCCCCACCGCCCTCACCGGGAGAACGTCATGGGGAAGGACTCACGGGGAAGGACTCACGGGGAGGGCCTTATGGCACGGAGGATATCATGGCGGAAAAAATGACATTCACGGTTAACCGCACGTCTCACACGGTCGGCATCGACGATCCGGACATGCCGCTGTTGTACGCCCTGCGCAACGACATGAACGTTATGGATACCCACTTCGGCTGCGGGCTCGCGCAATGCGGCGCCTGTACGGTGCACCTCGACGGCGCGCCGGTCCGCTCGTGCGTCACGCCGGTCTCCGAGGTCAAGGGCAAGAAGATCACCACCATCGCCGGGCTCGGCACGCCCGAGAAACCCCATCCGTTGCAGACCGCCCTGATCGAGGAACAGGCCCCGCAATGCGGCTACTGCCTGAGCGGCTGGATGATGACGGCGGCGGCGTTCCTGGAGAAAACCAAGCGCCCGAGCGAGAAGCAGATCCGCGAGGCCCTCACCGGGCTCAAGTGCCGCTGCGGCACGCACATGGCGATCCTGCGCGCGGTCCGACGCGCCGCCAAGATGATGGCCTAAGGGAGGAAACGTGTCATGCCGGTAAAAAACATCACGGCCCCGAAAAGCGGAACCGACCGCAAAACGTCCGCCGCGACGACCCCCGCGACGACCGACAGCGGCTTCGAGATCACGCGCCGCACCGTGCTCACGGGCGCGGGCGCGCTGGTCGTCTCCTTCGGCATTCCCGGCGTCAAACGCGCGCGCGCGAAGACGGCGGGCGACAAGCCCCCGCTGATGCCGGACGAGCTCGATTCCTTCATCAAGATTTCCGAAGACGACACCGTCACCGCGTTCTTCGGCAAGATGGACATGGGCCAGGGCGTCGATGTCGCCATCGGCCAGATCGTCGCCGACGAGCTCGACGTGCCGTTCAAGCAGGTTCACGTGCTGATGGGCGACACCAAGTATACGGTCAACCAGGGCGGCGGCAGCGGCAGCACCGGCATCCAAAAAGGCGGCATTCCGCTGCGCCAGGCGGCGGCCGAAGCGCGCGGCGTTCTGTTGAAGATGGCGTCGGAGAAATTCGGCGTGCCCGCCGACAAGCTCACGGTCGACGGCGGCGTGATCTCGGTGCCCGGAACCCGCAAGAAGGTCCGCTACGGCGAGCTGATCGGCCGCCGGCACTTCAACGTGAAGATGACCTGGAACAAAAAGTACGGCAACAACCTGGTCTCCAAGGGCACCGTGAAACCCAAAGACCCGAAGGACTACAAGATCGTCGGCAAGTCCTATCCGCGCAACGATATCCCCGCGAAGATGCACGGGACATTCACGTTCGTCACCGACGTGCGCGTGCCGGGCATGATGCACGGCCGCGTCATCCGGCCGCCCAAGGCCGGCGCGACGCCGCTTAGCGTGGACGACTCCTCGATCAAGGCTATCCCCGGCGTGCGGATCGTGCGCGACGAGGATTTCGTCGGCGTGGTCGCCGAACACGAATGGAACGCCGTCAAGGCGGCCGAAGCGCTCAAGATCACCTGGTCGGACTCGCCCGCGAATTTTCCCGACCAGGATGCGCTTTACGATCACATCCGCCAGGCGCCGGTGATCAAGGATAAGAGCAAGGATAAGGACATCGGCGACGTTGACGCGGCCTTCGCCAAGGCCGCCAAGATCGTCGAGGCGGAATACGAGTGGCCGTTCCAGTCGCACGCCAGCATGGGCCCGGCCTGCGCCGTCGTCGACATCCGCGAGGACGGCGCGACCGTCTGGACCGGCTCGCAAAAGCCGCACTACGGCCAAGCCTGCCTCGCCAAGTTCCTCGGCATGGACATGGATAAGGTGCGCGCGATCTGGACCATGGGCCCCGGCTCCTACGGACGCAACGACGCCGGCGACGCGGTGATGGACGCCGCGGTGCTGGCCAAGGCGGTCGGCCGCCCGGTGCGTTTCCAGGGCATGCGCGTCGACGGCACCGCGTGGGACCCGAAGGCTCCGGCATCCGTGCATTACGGGCGCGCCGGCCTGGACGCCGACGGCAACGTCATCGCATATCGATATCTCTCCAAGGGCTTCGACCGCCAGCACGTGCGGGCGCGCGAAGTCCATCCGCGCGAGACGCTCTCGGGTCAGCTCGTCGGCAATGCGGCGAAACCGCTCTTGAGCTTTCGCAACCCGGAGGAAACCTACGGCTTCCCCAACAAGCGCCTCGGCTGGCAGATCATCCCGCAACTGCTCGATCACGCCTCGCCCTTGCGCACCTCGCACTTTCGCGACCCCGTGGGCCCGCAGGCTCAGTTCGGCAGCGAGTCCTTCATCGACGAGATGGCCCTGGCGGCGAACGCCGATCCGGTCGAGTTCCGTTTGAAATACATCAAGCGCAAGATCGACCATCAGGTGGTTGCGGCGGCGGCCGAGAAAGCCGGTTGGCAACCCCGCGTCGGGCCCGCCAACAAGCCCGGCGGCACGAGTACCGTATCCGGGCGCGGCATCGCGTACGCGCAGCGCAACGGCGCGACCGTCGCCATCGTCGCCGAGATCGAGGTCGACCGCGCGACCGGCAAAATCTGGCCGCGCAAATTCACGGTCGCGCACGAATGCGGCCTGATCGTGAACCCGGAGGGGCTCAAGCTCTGCATCGAGGGCAACGTCACCATGATGTGCAGCCGCATGCTGCACGAGGAAGTGACGTTCGACAAACAGATGGTGACGAGCACGGATTGGGCCACCTATCCGATCCTCGACTCCCTGAAGGCGCCCGAGACCATCGACTTCGTGCTGATCGACCGGCCGAACGTGATGCCGAAAGGGGCCGGCGAGCCCTCGACCCGCCCGATGGCCGGCGCCATCGCGAACGCCTTCTTCGATGCCACCGGCGTGCGCCTGCGCCGCGCGCCGTTCACGGCCGATAGGGTGAAGAAAGCGCTGGCGTAGTTTTAATTATTAGAGCGAACCGTCCGAAACAAAAAACCGGCGCGAGGGCGACCCCGTGCCGGTTTCGCTTGGCGGCGAAATCTTCAAGCCGGGCGAAGCGGAATATGATACAAGGGCGCCATGGCTTTTAAATATCCCAAGAACCCATATATCCGCATCCTGATCTGCATCCTCGCCGGGTTCGCCGGCGCCGTCGCGACCGTGATGGTGCAAAAATTTCTGGGCATGCCGTACAACAAGATCACGACCCTACTCGTCGCCTATG
>JBBDTH010000156.1:0-17590 GCA_040904505.1 Rhodospirillales bacterium
GAAAATGCCCCTTAAAATTCACATCAAGTCGGGACAGCAAATCATCATCAACGGGGCGGTCATCGAGAACGCGGGGCCGAGAAACGTTTCCCTGGTCGTCAAAAACGAAGCCTCCATTCTCCGGTCCAGCGATATTTTGACCCCCGAAAACGCCGTGACGCCGGCCAGCAGGGTTTATTACGCCCTGCAATGCATGTATCTTTTCCCGGGGCAGAAAGACAAATATTTACGACAATTTAATGAACTTATTGATAGTTACGTCGAGGCGGCGCCCAGTTCTCGGGAAACCGTAAGCGCGATCAAGGACTATACGGATCAAGAACAATTCTATTATGCCCTTAAGAAGGCACAGGATCTAATCAAGCACGAACACGAGGTATTGGCCCATGTCCAACAAGAGTTCGTTGAAAAGCTACGCGACAGCACCGACTCCGGGAACCAGCGCGCCGGGGGAGGTCGAAGCGTGGGGGCTGACGCAGGCGGCCTTGCGGATGACCGCGGCACAGGAAACGGCTGACAAACAGGCCATGATCGGCGCCGTTCGGTTGAACTGGCGCTTGTGGACCATTTTCCAAGCCGAACTGCTGGACCCCGATTCGACCGTCGCCATGGACATCAGAACCAATCTGCTCTCTTTGGCGCAATACATCGACAAGCATACGGTCGACTTTCTGGCCAAGCCGACGCCCGATAAAATCGACACGCTGGTGAACATCAATCGCGAGCTTGCGACCGGGCTCTATCAACGGCCGACGGAAGAGAAGCCGAGCGAAAAAACCCAGGACTCCTCTGACCAAGCCGGTTCGGTAAAGATCTCGGTATGAGCAAGCAAGCGACGAAAAAGACGAAGAAACCCGCCAAGGCCCCTTCGTCACCCAAAGGATCCGTATCCCCTCTGGAAGATCTTATCGGCAAGGCCAAAAGCGCAATTGCCGCGGAAAATTGGGACGCGCTCGAGCAAGCCTGCGCGGATTACGTTGACGTCCACGGGAAATGCCTGGAAACCTACTTCCTGCAATCCTTCGTGGCATACTACCGCGACGATCCCAGCTCGGCGGTCAAGCTTCTGGAAACGGCCATGACGTTCGAGAACGCCTGCGATGAAGTCGCCGATACCCTGGCGACGCATTACGCGTTGGTCGGCGACCTCTTTACGTGCGTTTACTATGCCAAGATCGCCCATACGCTCGAACCATCCCCGGCGATCAAGGCGTTGATTCCGGCGTCGTTCCCGACCTTCACGCGCGCGTACGCGACGATTACCGAAAATCCCCTGCGCAAACGCGCGCACGCCTCGTTCGAGGAAAGCGATCTCGTAAAATCCGAGCATTGGTTCCGTCAACACCTGTCGTTCGATCCCAAGGACCGGGATGCTTATCTCGGCATGACCGCCGGCATGTTGACCCGAGGCGAACTGCGCGGCGTCGCCGAGTCCTTGCGCGCCGGCCGCCATGCCCTGCCGCACGACTCCATGATCGCCGGCCTGCTGGCCCACACACTTGTCCGCTTAGGCAAATTCTCCGAAGGGCACGCCTGCCATCGATGGGCCCAAAAAACCGCGCCGGACGACGCGGCGATCCATGCGCAAGCCCTGGTCGATCTCATGGCCGACCCGGATCAACAACACCGAGACTTCCCGGCGCTGTTTCGCGCTTGGGGCGAACGTTTCGGCAAAACCGCCGATGACGACGATTCCGCGTCCGACTTCTTTGAAATCGAAACGCCGACGCCGAAAGATCAACTGACGATCGGCTTTATCATGGGAAGTGCGGGCGGTGCCGCGCGCGGCGTGACACTGTCCTCCATTCTGATGCGTCTTGACGAAAACCGCTATCAAACGGTCGGCTTCGGCATGGGCGCGCTGAGCGAGACCAATAACGTCGTGTTTCAGAAATGCATGGGCCGATGGCACGATGTCGCGGGCGTCGATCCGATTACACTCAAGGCCATCATCGCCGCAGAGGAAATCGATATCCTAGTGAATGTCGCCGGCTTTACAGCTCCGGAGTTGATCGCGATTTCCGGCTCCCGGCTGGCGCCCTGTCAAATCGCCTGGATGGGAACCCCTTACGGCACCGGCATCGAGGCAATGGATTACCTGCTGACCGATTCCTATATGGACCCGGTTTCCGACTCGCGGGCGAAGTATCTCGAAGAACCGGCTTTTCTGGAGCTCGGCAGCGTCGTCGCCTTTCCGCTGGTTTCCAAACAGCAGGCCTTACCGGATCGCATCGACGGCGAATTCCTGTTTGCCGCCGACGCGAAACTCCACGAGCTGACGCCGAGCACCATCGAATGTTGGGCATATATCCTCCATCAAGTTCCGCATGCCAAACTGATCCTGCTGGATTACGATTTCAGGCAAACCGACACCTTGAACGGCTTGGTGTCCCTGTGCGGCACCTTCGGCGTGGCCAACCGGGTCGATATCGTCGATTCGAGCGTATCGTCGCAATTCTTCGAGCAGGCCGACGCCTGCCTGATGCCCCTGCCCGCGCCGTCGCCGCAGGTTGCCGTCGATGCCCTGTGGGGCGGATGCCCCGTCATATGCCTGTCGGGCGATAAGCGTCACACCCGCGAAGCCGGCAGCGTGCTGACACAACTCGGTCTGCACGACGGCATGGTCGCCGATACCCTGGACGACTACATCGCCAATGCCGTCGAATGGGCAAATAACGATGAAAAAAGACACGAGCTTCGTCGCGGTATCCGCGAAAAAATGCTGAAATCAAAATCATTCGACACCAACGCCCGCGCCGTCGATTTGCAAAACGCTTTCGATGCGCTTTGGCAAAAAACATGCGACAAGTATTAGACTGCATGCGCTTTTGAGAGGCCCGTCATGACCAAGGTCGGCGCTGGGATCATCAAGCGCAATATCGCGGCCCTCGACAAACACGACCCCCAAACGGTCGAGCGTTTGAGCAGGATCAGCACCCCCGCAACCTCATTGGTTTACGACAACGGCGGAATCGTGAACATCGATCTCGGCGGCGGCACGCTGTACCCGAAGCCCGCCCCGGAATGGACCCGGGACCAGCTCGAGGAATTCACAAACAATCCCGACCGGCTGATCTTCAAGGACCCGAGCCACTGCAATCTATCGGGCTATTCTTTCAAGTTTTTCCAGCCCATGCAGGAATACTTCAAGGGCAAAGGAATTGCGGAAAAGCTGACCGCCGGCCCGGTCGTCGATATCGGCTTCCTGTTCGTCTTCGGTATCGGCCTCGGCTATCACCTGCGCGAGCTGGTCGAAACCACGCCGGCGAAACGCATGATTCTGATCGAGCCGCTGCCCGAATTCATGGTGCATTCCCTGTCCGCGATCGAATGGCGGGATATCTACAAAATCGCCGATAAGCGCGGCATCAAGATATACATTTGCCTCGAGGAAAAGCCCGAGGATATCGTCCGCTATCTCGAAAGTACGCTCGGCGCCGTCGGCAATACTTTTTTGGACGGTTCGTACTACTGCCCGCATTATTATTCCTGGACTCTCCAAGAGACCTACGACCTTCTCCAGGAGCGCATCAAACACTACTTCATCTCGAGCGGTTTCATCGAAGACGAAATCGGCATGATGGAAAACACCTACGAGAACATCAAAAACAACAGCTTCTATCTTCTCGACGGCCGCAAACCCTACCGCGCCATCGACATGCCCGCCTTCGTCGTCGGGTCGGGCCCGTCACTCGATAAGGACATCGCCGTCATCAAGCGCTGGCGCGAAAAGGCTATCGTTTTTTCCTGCGGCACCGCCTTGTGCCCGCTCATGCGCAACGGCATCCGTCCGGATTTTCACGTCGAACTGGAACGCGACGACGTGGTTCCGCGCAGCATCAACGCCATGCGCGAGGAATTCGATTTCTCCGGCATAACCTTGATCTCGGCAACCACCGTGCCGCCGGAGATTATGGACAAGTTCGACGAGATCATCTTTTATTTCCGCGCCGCGTTGAGCCCGTCTCATCTGTTGAGCCCCGGCGAAATGCTCGATTACGCCGAACCGATGGTCTCGAACTCGGGATACGCAACCTCGACGGCTCTCGGCTTCAAGAACGTCTATCTGTTCGGCGTCGATTGCGGGCAACGGGGCAAGGGCAAGCACCACGCCAAGGACTCGCTTTATTTCAAGGACGGCTTCGAGGACTGGGACGAGGAATGCACGAACCGCTACGACCGCGTCGTGCCGGGGAATTTCGGCGGCAAGGCGGAAACCTTCTGGGCGTTCGACCTGAGCCGGCGCATGATCACGGAAGCCCAGCGCCTGAACCGGGCGAACCTCTACAATTGCAGCGACGGCGCTCTGATTCGGGGAGCGCAGCCGAAAATCTCTGCCGCCCTCGATTTCTCCGCCATCACCGTCAGCCGCGATGTCGTCAAGGATCGGCTCAGATCCCAGATACGCTTTTTCGAGCCCGGCAAAATTCTGGAGGAAATCGACCTGGACGAGCAAATCGAGGCCTGCGATGCCTTCGTCGAGGCCTTTTCGGCGTTTACCGAACAAGCGCTCAAGGAAGATAAAGGGTTTTTCGATTTCGAGCGCCGCCTGCTATCCTTTCACGATACGCACCGGGGCGACTATCTGCCGGTATTCGCCATGGCGGGGGGAACCATGAACTCGATGTTGCGGCTGGGGACCTTTTTCGGCACCCGCATCACGGACAAGCGTAAAAGAAACGCTTTCTTTAAGTTCTTTCTGAAACAATACGAGAAACGTTGCGTGGATTTGGCCGGCCTTTGCCGCCAAACCCTGGAAGGCGTCAAGGAAGGCCGGCCCAAGCTGGTCGGCAACAAGGCCATTCTTGCCGATCTGCCGGCCGCGCAATAATTTAGGATTGTTTTCGCAATTCGTTTTTGAAGACTTTGAAAGGAAGCACCCGTGTGGCTTTCGAATTTCTACGACCTCTCGATTAACCTTAAAGGCCAGTCCATTCTCGTAACGGGCGGAACCGGTTCGTTCGGCAAGGCGTTCGTCAAAACCGTGCTCGAACGCTACGACGTCCGCAAACTCATCATCTTTTCGCGCGACGAGATGAAACAATTCGAGATGCAGCAAACGTTCAGCCCGCAAAAATATCCGTGCCTGCGGTATTTCATCGGCGACGTTCGCGACAAGACGCGCTTGGCCATGGCGATGCGCGACGTCGACATCGTGGTCCATGCCGCCGCGCTGAAACATGTCCCCGTGGCCGAATACAACCCGACCGAATGCATCCACACCAACGTGATCGGCGCCGAAAACGTGATGCACTGCGCCTTGCAAAACAAGGTCAAAACGGTGCTGGCCTTGTCGACGGACAAGGCCGTCAACCCGATCAACCTGTACGGCGCCAGCAAACTAGCCTCCGACAAGATTTTCGTTGCCGCCAACAACCTGTCGGGCGATCAGGGGACCCGCTTTTCCGTCGTGCGCTACGGCAACGTGGTGGGCTCGCGCGGCAGCGTCATTCCTTTCTTCCAGCGGCTCATCGGGGAAGGCGCGAAAAGCCTGCCGATCACGGACCCCCGGATGACGCGCTTCTGGATCACCCTGCAGCAGGGCGTCGATTTCGTGATTTCCTGCCTCGACATCATGAACGGCGGCGAAATCTTCACGCCGAAAATTCCCAGCATGAAAATCACCGACTTGGCGAAAAGCCTCGCGCCTGATTTGCCGCACGAGATCGTCGGCATCCGGCCCGGCGAAAAGCTTCACGAGATCATCATTTCCGAGGACGACGCGCCCTATACCTACGAAATGAAGGACCGCTACATCATCATGCCGGCCTTTCAGTTTTGGTCCGACGATCCCAAGGCAACGAAGTCCGGCCCCGAACACGATGCCAGTCCGGTGCCGGAAGGGTTCAGCTACAGCAGCGACAACAACACCGATTGGCTGACGCCGGAACGGCTCGACAAGATGATGCGGGAGGCCGCCGAGTGAGCAAGCCGGACGATCCTTTTCTGCCGTACGGAAAACAATGGATCGACGCGGATGATATTGAGGCCGTCACCGAGGTTCTTAAAAGCGATTGGCTGACCGGCGGGCCGGCGGTCGAACGCTTCGAGAAAGCCTTCGCCGAAACGACCGGTGCCGATTTTGCCGTCTCGTGCGCTAACGGCACGGCGGCGCTGCATCTGAGCGCGTTGGCGCTCGGTCTCGGCCCGGGCGATCAGGTCATCGTGCCGACGGTCACGTTTCTCAGCACCGCCAACGCGGCGCGTTTCGTCGGCGCCGACGTCGTGTTTTCCGATGTCGATCCGCACACCGGCCTGATGGGGCCGACGGAACTCGAAGAGGCGTTGAGCCGGGCCGATCCGGCTAAAATCAAGGCGATCTATCCGGTCCATCTCGGCGGCCAGTGCGCGGACCTAACGGCGTTGCGCGCCATCGCCGATACTCGCGGTCTGAAAATCGTCGAAGATGCCTGCCACGCCCTCGGCGGCACCTATCGGAGCGGCAACGACGTCATGCCGATCGGCAACGGCCGCTTTGCCGATATGACCGTTTTCTCGCTGCATCCGGTAAAGATCATCGCCATGGGCGAAGGTGGCGCGATCACCACCAACGATGCCGCCGTGGCCGAGAAATTACGGCACTTGCGCAATCAAGGCGTAACCCGCGCCGCCGAGGAGTTCCAGAACCGCGATCTCGCCTTCGACGCGGCGGGTGCGCCGAACCCCTGGTATTACGAAATGTCCGAGATCGGCTTCAACTATCGGGCCAGCGACATTCACTGCGCGCTCGGCCTGAGCCAACTCAAGAAACTCGGGGGCTTCGCCGAACGCCGCCGCTCACTCGCAAGCCATTACGACCGCCGCATCGCCGCCTTGGCGCCGACGGTCCGGCCCGTTGCGCGGATGGCGTATTGCGATCCCGCCTGGCACTTGTACGCCGTTCTGATCGATTTCGAGACCGCCGGGATCGGCCGCGCGGACACCATGAGGCGCCTGCAGGAAAAAGGCATCGGCTCGCAGGTTCACTACATTCCCGTGCACCGGCAGCCCTATTACCGCCGGCGCTACGGCGACCTCGCGTTGCCCGGCGCCGATGCGTATTACGAACGATGCCTGAGCCTGCCGCTGTTCGCGCGCATGGAAAACCGAGACGTCGAGCGGGCTGTCGATGCCCTCGCCGACGTTTTGGGCCGCGCCTAAGGAGCCGCCGTTTCCATGACCACCGCCATCACCATTCAGGCCCGCATGGGATCGACCCGCCTGCCCGGCAAGGTGCTCAAGGACGCCGTCGGCAAACCCCTGTTGGACCTGATGATCGAGCGCCTCAAACGGGTGCCCGGCGCGGACAAGATCATCGTGGCCACCACCGCCAAACCGGCCGACGATCCGATCGTCGAACTGGCTGAACGGGCCGGCGTGAATTTTTACCGCGGCAGCGAGAACGACGTGCTCGCGCGCGTTCTGGAAGCCGCCCGAACCCACGGCGTCAACGTGATCGTCGAAACCACCGGCGATTGCCCCTTGATCGATCCCGGCGTGATCCAGAACATCATCGACACCTACCGCGCCACCGGCGCCGATTACGTCTCGAACGTGATCGAGCGCTCCTATCCGATCGGCATGGACACCCAAGTGTTCGCGACCGACATCCTTGCCGACGTCGCCGAGCGCACCGACGATCCGCAGGACCGCGAGCACGTCAGCCTGTTCATCTACCATCACCCGGAGATTTACCGGCTGAAGAACGTGCTCGCGCCCCCGTCCCTGACCGCGCCCGATTGGCGCCTGACGCTGGATACGCCCGAGGATTACGAAATGATCTCGAAAGTATTCGAGGCGCTCTATCCCGACAACCCGGCCTTTACCCTGGCCGACATGTTCGCGCTGTTCAAGAAACGCCCGGAACTGTTAGAAATCAATTCTCATGTCCGACACCGCTGGATCCGCAAAAGTTCTTGAGGCCGTCATCGTCGGCTGCGGCGCGATTGCCGGCGGCTTCGACGAAGGCCGCGCGGGTCCCGACATCCTCACCCATGCCAAGGCCTACCGTGAACATCCCGGCTTCAGGATCGCGGGCTGCGTCGAACCCAACGAGGCCCGGCGGCGGCACTTCATGGAAGCCTGGGACATCGAAACCGGCGCGGGGTCGCTCGACGAGCTGATCGGCTCGGGCATCGCCGTCGACGCCGTCAGCCTCTGCACGCCGACGGCACACCACGGCGCGCTTCTGGAACGCCTTCTCGATGTACCCATCAGGGGCGTGATGTGCGAAAAACCGCTGACCGACGATCTCGCCGGCGCGCACCGGCTGGTGGCGGCTTACGCCGCCGCCGGGTGTCCGCTCGCCGTCAATTACCTGCGCCGCTGGGACGACGCCCTGGAAACGCTGAAACAGGAAATCGCCGAGGGCCGCTGGGGCACGCTGCAAACCGCCGAGTGCCAGTACGGCAAGGGCGTGCGCCATAACGGCGGACACATGATCGACACCCTGCAGTTCCTGCTCGGCCCCTTGACCCCGAAGAACGTGTTTCGCGTGCAAATCGATTCCGACGACACCGACCCGACCCTGGATGCCCGACTCGAAACCGCGACCGGGGCCCCGGTCATGCTCAACGGCACTGACAGCCGCCTTTACGACGTGTTCGAGGCCCGCCTCACCTTCGAGCACGGCCAAGTCGCGCTCGAACAAGGCATGAGCATGATCCGCGAACGCCCCGTCGGCGACAACCCGCGGTTCGCCGGTCACAAGACCCTGGAACCGGGCACGGTACGGGAAAGCGGGCAAGGCCGCGCGCTTTATCGGGCCATCGACAACCTGTATAAGGCGATAACGGACGGCGCGCCGCTCGCGAGCGACGGCCGCACGGCGCTCGCAACGCAGGACGTCTGCGAACGCCTGATCGAGTTAGCCAAACCTGCGCGCCATCAATCGTGAAAGACCGCCCATGAGCAGCCTCGCCCTTTTCGACGGCACCCCGGTCCGGACCGAACCGTTCCCCGCCTACCGCCCGATCGGCGCCGAGGAAGTCGCTGCCGCGAAGGCCGTGGTCGAAAGCGGCGTGCTGTCGAAGTACCTCGGCGCCTGGCACGAGGATTTCTACGGCGGCCCCGAAGTCCGCGCGCTTGAAGCTGAGTGGGCGGCCGTCTACAAGGCCAGGCACGCGATCTCGGTCAATTCCTGCACCAGCGGCCTCTATGCCGCCATCGGCGCCGCCGGGGTCGGTCCCGGCGACGAGGTCATCGTGTCGCCCTACACCATGAGCGCGTCCGCCACCGCGGCCCTCATCTTCAATGGCGTGCCGGTGTTCGCCGATATCGAAGCCTCCACGTATTGCCTGGACCCCGAGAGCATCCGCGCGCGCCTTACCGAGCGTACCAAGGCGATCGTGGTCGTGCATATCTTCGGACAAGCCGCCGACATGGACCCGATCATGGAGATGGCCGACGAGCACGGCCTGATCGTGATCGAGGATTGCGCGCAATCGCCGCTCGCCACCTACAAGGGCCGGCCCGTCGGCACGTTGGGCCACATGGGCGTCTTCAGCCTGAACTACCACAAGCACATCCACACCGGCGAAGGCGGCCTGATCACCACCAACGACGACGGTCTCGCCGACCGCTGCCAATTGATCCGCAACCACGGTGAGTCGGTGGTCGAGGCCAAGGGCACGGTCAACCTGATCAACATGATCGGATTCAACTTCAGGCTCGGCGAGATCGAAGCCGCCATCGCGCGCAGCCAACTCAAGAAGGCACCGGCCCTGATCGCCGAGCGGCAAAAGAACGTGCGGTATCTCGAAAGCGCCCTCGCCGGCCTACCGGGACTCGGGATGCCGTTCGTGCGCGAAAACAGCGAACACGCCTATTACGTTCACGCGATGCGCTATGACGACACCGTCACCGGCGTGCCGCGCGCGCGCATCGTCGAAGCCTTGCGGGCCGAACTGCCGGTCAGCGATATGCGCGAGCAGGAAGGCCCCCTGATATCGGGCGGTTACGTCAAGCCGCTTTATCTGATGCCGATGTATCAAAAACTCATCGGCTACGGCGATCTCGCCTGCCCGTTCAAGTGCCCCCATTACACGGGAAGCGTGGATTATTCGAAAGGCCTCTGCCCGACGGCGGAAGCGGCGCACGAGCGAAGCCTGATCAGCCACGAGCTGATGCGCCCGCCCATGAGCGAAGCGGATTTGGACGACGTCGCCGCTGCCTTTAGCAAGGTTTTCGCCAACCTGGATGCGTTGAAGAACGCGCAAGCGGCCTCGTGAACGCGCCGGTCGTCCTGTTCTTCAGCCGCGATCCCGGCGCCACCAACCAACTGGTTGCCGTCCATGAGCTATTATGCCTGAACGCGACGCCCGGTATTCCGGCCATCGAGGCCTTGCGCGCGCGGCTCGGCCTGCGAAACGGCGACCGCCCCGCGGCGGTCATCCTGGCCCGGAAATTCGCGCTCGAGGTTTGGCGCGCCGCCGGGATCGAGGCAGAGCCGCAGACCGAAACCATTCCGGCAACCCTGCTCATGGAACGCGCCGTCGGCCTCGTCGTCACCGGCACCGACGACATCGACGAGCCCGACACGGTAACCCTCTGGCGGACGGCGCAGGCGGCGGGCATCCCGGTCGCGGTGTTCCTCGATAACCTCGTCAACCTGGACGTGCGCTTTCGCACCCGGGCGGGAACACTCGTCACGCCCGATCTGGTGTTTGCGCTCGACTCTCATTCCGCCGCCGCGCTGGCCGCCGCCGGCATCCCCGAAGACCGTCTGCACACGACCGAAAACCTCCACCTCGCACGCCTCGGCCGGCTCGGTGAGCAAAACAAGAACGCCCGGGCAGCCCTGCGCGCGGCCTGGCAGGCCGACGAGGCCGAGGGCGTCATCTTATTCGCGTCGGAAAACACCGCCGAAATGGCGGCCCTGGGCCGGCCGGCGCCGTGGGACGAACATGCGCTACTGCGCCGGGTCATCGACGGCCTCGCGCAAGGCCGAGCGGTCGGCGGCATCGATCCCGCCAAGCAATCCGTAACGGTGGTGATCCGCCCGCATCCCCGCGACACGCCGGGCAAATACGACCGCTACCGGCGCGCGGCGGCGCCCGGCGTCCTCGTCAGCGATCAGGGCGCGCCGCTCGAAGCGATCCTGGCCGCCGATCTCATCCTCGGCATGGATTCGGCCCTGCTGTTCGAAGCCCGGGCCCTGGGCCGGCCGGCCCTTTCCCTGGTTCCCGGCAGTAAATTCAACGCGGCGATAAAAACACGGGATTAGCGGTATAGGCATTTGTTAATCTTATCGGTGTTTCCTGTGGGGTGCAGGAAGCACCATAATCGGTAAATTCAAGAGACCAGAACCAACCCGGACGCTACACATCATCGGCGTTCGATCCATTAACCGAGAAACGATGGTATCGGCAGCATACACCGGACAGGAAGATCGAGATGCCCGCGCGCGCGGCATCGCCACCTATGTCGAGGAAAAATACGCCGAAGCCCTGCCGTTTCTGGAAGAAGCGTACCGCCTCTCGCGCCGTGAAGACGATGAAGTCGGCACGTTCCTCGGCTGGTCGCTCGCCCATACGTTTCAGCTGAATGCCGCCAAGCAATTATTCGAGAGAATTTTGAAGCGGGCCCCCGATGCCCCGGGCGCGGCGCACGGGTATTGGTTCACGCTGAAATCTCTCGGAAACGAAGTGGATGCCATTCGTGTCGCCAAGCACGAAGTCGACCGCGGCCTCACACACTTTCTTCCTTGCCTCTGCGGCACCCTGATCGAAACCGGCAACATCGAGGAGGCCGAGAAACACAGTCACGGCCTCGAAAAACTGACCGTCGAATGGCCGTCTCTTTCGATAACGCTGAACGTTCAGCAACTCCTCGGCGAGTTATGGTCGGCGCACGACAACTGGAAGCATGCCGCCTTGTCTTATCGCGACGGCATTCCGCAAAAGCTTCCGCCGTTCAGCCCGACGGTAAAATTGCTGCGGGCCTGTTCCTATATGAGCAAAACCGCCGATCTCGAGAAAACACGAACGTTTTGCGAAGGCTTCGTCAAATCGGAACTCGCGTTGGTTTGGAGCCGCTACCAACTGGCCCGTTTCAATTACTGCGACGATGCCGGGAAATTATTCGAACATGAACCGGAAGAGCCGATCAAGGCCCCTCATGACTTCATGGCCTATGCCTATTTTCACACCAACCTCAGCAGCCGGCTTTGGCAGCGCAATGAAATCGAACGGGCCGCAAAACGATACAAAGCACCGACGATCGATCCCGACCGCCTGCGCCGGAACATCCGGGATTTCCGGTCACTGGTCGAAAAATTGATCGAACGAGGCGCGTTCGCCGTCTGGCAACACAACTTCAAGGCGTTTCAAGACGCCTTCGGAACGAAGGACTGGTCTCCCGTCTTCGTGCTGTCGACGGGCCGGTGCGGCACCGAGGCTTTTTACGAGCTGATGGAACAATCCGGCCGGGTTATCGCCCACCACAATCTGCCGATCCGTTCCACGCCGATGGACCGTAATCATCTACTCTACCGGCTTATCGAGGGAACCTTCGACGAAGCCGTGATCGAAAGAATTCTGAGAGATTATATCGAGAGCCGAACAGCCGAATTTCTGTATGCCGTGCGGATGAAGAAAACCGTGGTCATCGCCAATCATTTCGATACGATCTTCGCACCGTTCTGCGCCACCCTGTTTCCCGACAGCCGCTTTATCTATATGCACCGCGACGATACGGCTACGTTCAAATCCTTTTACGGCAAGAACCAATGGCGCAACCGGCAACTGCAACACTGGCGGTTCGACCCGGATTTCCCCGAGGGTCGATTCGTCTATTTCCAAGACGAAAGCCTCCCCCTCGAGGCCCAAATCGCCTGGTATTTTCACCTGACGAAAGTCTTCTCGCGGTGTTTCTTCGACACCTTGCCGGAACATCGTCACGTCAGCATCGAAAGCGAAAAATTGTTTTCCAAGGATGCCGCCGAATTCGATAAATTACGCGCCGTCCTGCCCGAGGGTGCGATTTCAGCGGATATGATCCGGAAAACATACGAACAGCCCCGTAACGCCAAAACCGCCATGATTCACATGCCGCGGGACGACATCGAATCCCGCAGCGAAAAAATCGAGGATTACCTGACGCTTCTCGACGAAACCGGGCACCTGAAAAAACTATAAGGTAGGCGCATGTCCGAACGAGAAGACCCGATTGACATGGCGACGGCACCGAACGTTGACGATTTACTGAATGGTGCGACACTGCGGGTCGTTCTGCGCCCCCATCGGAACGCGCAAACCGACCCCCCCGACACGATCCAATCTTTCGAGCTGCCGCATATCACGCTGATCGGGGACCGGTTCTTCGCCAAAACCGCCGCCCGCCACGCGGCATCCTTTCAATTGCGAGATTACGATCTCAACACCGCTTATTCCTACGCGTATTCCAATTACTACGACTTCGTGGTCAATTGCAGCCTGACGGAGAGCGTTTCCCGCATCCGCGGCAAAAAAGTTCACGCGGACGTCGCTTTCGTAACGCCGCGAAATTACGAACTCGTGTGGTGTTCGGAACAGGACCCGCCCGCCGAAGCGGTCGAAGCGGTCGAAACGGCGATCCTGAGCGGCCGCAGGCTCAAAACCGCCCTGCTCGACGGAGACGATATTTGGAATATTCACCCCGTTCATATGCCGTCTTTTTATGTCGATAAAAACTTTTTCGAGCTCTTTACGGAACAGGATGCCATGCCGGTATTTTTTCGCCGCACGGAAGAACTCGAAGCCATCGGCTCAAAATATAAATCTTTCGTGGAGGATCACCTTCGCGAAAACGCGCCCGAGACCAAGGCGCCGGCCTATAACGACGTAACGATGTTGAATCCGGACACCGAATTTTATTCGAATTACTATACGATACGATCCCAGGGCGATTATCTTCACGGCAAACTCGTGGTAAGCCAGGAAGATCCTCGCCGATATAAAGCCCTCAAGGTTTTCGCCGAAGCATGACGCTCATCGACAATATTCTCGCCGGCGCCTCGATACGGGTCCTCCTGCATCCGCGCGAAAACGTGCAGATCGATTTTCCCGATATGTACGAGACGTTCGATCTCCGGCACATCGTGCTTATCGGCGACCGGTTCTTCGCCAAAACGGCCACAACGCACGCGATTCCGGCGAAATTCGGCGCGTACGATATAAAAACGGCGTTTTCCTATGCCTATTCGAATTACTACTCCTATGTGATCAACAGCAGCCACACCGAAAACAGCACGCGCCTTTATCATAAGAACGTCTACCGCGACATCGCGTTCATCCCTGTGAACAATTACGAAATGATCTGGGATTCGGAGCGCGACAGCGCGGCGCGACCCGTCGAGGAGGCCATCACGGCCGGGCGGCGCCTGAAAGTCGCGCTTCTCGATGAGGCGGATATTTGGAACATTCATCCGGTTCATATGCCGTCCTTTCACGTCGGCAAGAACTTTTTCGAGCTTTTCACGGAACAGGATGCCATTCCCGCGTTCTTGCGGGACAAGACCACGCTTGAAGAACTCGAAACGATGATGCGCAACAAGCTGAAAGAGGTCGTCCGGGAAAAATCGCCGAGGAACCTCCGCGAGGTTTTCGACACGGTCGGCTTCGGCTTTTCGGAGCCGGAATTCCACTCGATCCATTACACGATCCGCTCCCACGGCGGCTACCTGCACGCCGGCACCGTGCTCGGGCAAGAAAGCCCCCCGGCGTACAAGGCCCTCAAGGTGTTCGCCGACACCCGGATCAATCCCTGAAACCCACTCGACCGCCGGGATTCAGGCCCTGTTAACCCGCCGGCCCTAAACTTGACCGCGTTCATGGCAGCACTTCGCCGTGTATGCGATAGTCTGCGCCGGTGACTTGAAGGACACCCATGCCAACGCAAGCCGTCAAGACAACCCAATGGTTCCTCGGTCTGCAGTCCCTGATTTTCTCGGATCCGCGTTACGAACGCCTGCGCCCGCTGTTCAGCAAGGGTATGAGCGCGCTCAAGAACCTGATGGCGCTCCGCAGCCTGCATTACACCGCCTATCAAGCGATCTTCCGAAATCTTTCCCAGCCCGCCGAGCGGGCCATGATCCAGGCCATCGATACGTTCGTGCGCGACAAAATGAAAATCTCCGGCAAAAGCCTTAGCGAAGGCAAAAAGATCGATGCCATCGCCGATAGTCTTGCCGAATACGGGCACGCCCGATTGCCGACGGTGTCGGCGGGCAAGGTCCGGGAGATGCGCGATTATTTCACGAACACCGAATGCTATGCCGGACCGTACGACCCGAACTGCCCGGAACCGGAACTTTTCAGCGTCGGCGAGCTCCATAACCGCGGCGAAAACACGGCACGGTACAAAACCCGCGATGTGATCGAATGCCCGCATCTCATGCGGATCGCCAGCGATCCCGCGATCATTTCGATCCTGACGAAGCATCTCGGCACCATTCCGATCATTCTCGATTATTCCTGCTGGTGGTCGTTCGCCAACGACGACCAGGACAGCCAACACGCCCAACTATTCCATTTCGACCTGGCCGATTACCGCTTTTGTCTCATGTTCATCTACCTCACCGACGTCGACATGGACGGCGGCCCGCACACCCTGTTCGAAAAAACCCACGAGCTCGACGACGTGGTAAAGATCCGCGAGGCTTACCCGGGCGACCCCAAGGAATGGGATGATTGGTATTTCCATAATCTCCGGAAGACGGACGGCGACATGAGCCGCTATTTCAACGGCCGTGAACCGGTTTCCCTCACCGGCGAAGAAGGCACGACCCTCCTGGTGAATACGCGCGGCATCCACAAAGGCATGCTGCCGAGGAAGAAAGATCGCCTGATCGTTCAAATCGTCTACGGTATCACGCCGATGCTGCAGACCCTGTTCGACGACCCCGTCACATTCGGCACCCCGGCGGGCCGGCATATCCCCGATTGGATGGCCAAACCGCCCTACGATTACGTGAATTGGTTCTTCGCCACGAAGTAGCGCGGCCTCCGGCGCGCGGCGGTTTTTCTGGATTCAATCCTTGTTAACTTGATCGCCCTAAGATCGGGCCGATGCCCGAGGCGGGCCGATAGCCTCGGGATTTTATGCTATAACCGATTTCACCCGTGCGCCGGCAGTTCGATCACGATGAGGAACGTCTCATGTCCGAACAGATGTTGAAAATGGCCAAATGGTACAACGGACTCCAGGCCAAGATCGCCGAAACCCCCGCCTACAGCCGTCTCGGCTTTCTGTTTCCCGACCGGCACGAGGATGTCCGCGAGGTCAACGCGATCCGCGGCCAGCACTTCACCGCCATCGACGCGATTTTCCGCAATCTGTCGAGTCCGGTCGAAGAGGCCCTGATCGGCGCCATCGACGACTACATCCACCAAGACCTGAAGGTTTCCGATAAGATCCTGTGTTCGGGCAAGGCCGTCGAGAAACGGGCCGACGAGCTCAACCGGGTCGGGCATACCGCCCTGCCGCGCCTGTCCGAAAAAAAAGTGCAGGAAATACGGGATTATTTCGATAATGCCGGCTGCTACGCCGGGCCGTTCGACGCCGAGCACGAGAACCGCGAGCTTTTCCTGGCCGAGGACCTGCGCCGGCGCCATGAAAACACCGCCCGCTACCCGACCAAAACCGTCGTGCAGAGCCCGCATGTCATGCGCATCGCGAGCGATCCCGTCGTGATCTCGATTCTGACCCGCCATCTCGGAACGATGCCGATCGTTCTCGACTATTCCTGCTGGTGGTCGTTCGCTCACGACGATCAGGACAGCCAGCACGCCCAACTGTTCCATTTCGACCTGGCCGATTACCGCTTTTGCCTCATGTTCATCTATCTTACCGACGTCGATATGAGCGGCGGCCCGCACACCCTGTTCGAAGCGACTCACGAAATGAACGCCATGGCGAAAATCCGCGCCGAATTCGACGGCGACGAAAACGAATGGAACCAATGGTACTTCAAGAAGCTGCGCAAGACCGACGACGACATGAACCGCTATTTCAACGGCCGCGAACCGGTCGCCCTCACGGGAGAAAAAGGCAGCACCCTGCTGGTCAATACCCGCGGCATTCACAAGGGCATGCTGCCGACCAAAAAGGACCGCCTGATCATTCAGGTGGTGTACGGCGTATCGCCGATGGTTCAAACGACCTTTATGGACCCCGTCAAGATCGGCAGCCCCGAAGCCCAACACATTCCGGCGTCGATGGCGGAGCCGCCCTACGACTACATCAACTGGTTCTTCGCCACGAAATAAGCCGATGATGAAAAACGCCACGGCCGAATCCGACACGCCGCCCGAACGAAAGAACGATATGCTCGGCCTGCGCCTGGACGCCATGTTCGACGACCAGGCCTTCAAGAACTTTTTGATTGCCGAAATAGCCGCCGAAAAAGAAACCTTCAAGACCTCGAAAGAGTTGCTCAACTACATCAGCGCCCGGCTGGCCGAATTGATCTCGGCCGATCCGGAAACGCTCGGGTTCGATCCGCGCGCGCAATTCGAGGCCGTCGGCGCGTATATGCGCAGGGTGGCCGACAACATGGAAGCCTACAGCGCCGACAACAAGCCCAACCCGGCCGCGGTTTTCTGGCCCGATCCGACGCGCGGCACCGGCCGGT
>JBBDTH010000157.1:0-17475 GCA_040904505.1 Rhodospirillales bacterium
CCCTTCAAGCCGAACAAGCCCGGCTCTTCGTACGGTGCGCTGTACCATTCCAAATGCTTGGCAATGCACGCCGTCTGCGCTTTTACGGAATCCCAGGTACGATCGTAGCCTTGCGGGCATTCCCAGCAGGTGCCGCCGGCAACCGGTTTGACGCTCTTACCCTTGAGTTCCGGGCGCGTCCGGATATCGTTCGCGGTTAAATTGATAAAGTCGAAAATCTGGCCTGCCGGGCACGTCAGCGCGCCTTTCGACGTCGCTTTCGCGAACTCGAAACCGCCGCCCTTCTCGCAGGCTTGCCGGCCGTCGATCGGATACACGGTCCGGTCCCAAGCGGTCGGGCACGTCCAGCATCCGCCGCCGGCGGCCGAATCCTGCGTGCCTTGGATCTTCAGATCCTTGATTTCGCCCTTGCGGCACTCCGCCTTCTTGACGACGGTCGCCTTGGCCTGTTGCTCGCCGATCCGGCGCGCGCAGGCGCGGGCATTATGAACATGATAGGCCGTGCGGCCGTAACCCGACGGGCAGCTATAGCAAAAACCGTCGACGGCATCCCAGAACTGGCCGCCGGGGCAATCCGTCTTGAATAATCCCGTCGCCCGGTTGTGCCGTCTGATCTTGCTGAACTCCTCGCGCGCGGGGATAAAACACGCGTTATTGGCGTCGATGTGAGCCGCCGACCGCTTATACCCGGCCGGGCACGACCAGCATTCGCCGCTGCGAATGTTGTCGTAAAACGACCCCTGGGGGCACAAGCGCCCCATGAACTTCGCAACGCCGAATTCGCCCCGGATGTTCTTGTTCGGCTTGCTGCAGGCCCGGTCCGTATCGATGGCCGCAAGCGTCCGGTTGTAGCCCGACGGGCAAGAAAAGCATTCCCATTTGCCGATATCGAAAAAACTTCCCGAAGGACAATAGCTCCGGGCCGACGAAACGAATTTTGCCGCCTTAGTGCCGCATGAGGGTTGCGGCTTACCGTTGGCTTCCATGCCGCCGCAAATGGGGCCGCTTTGGCGTTTCTGCTTGGCACTCGTTATCGTAAGCTGCGTCGATTTATCCGATAGATCGAGCGACGGCGACATTTGTATCGTCGTCGGTTTGATCTTGATGGTATGTTTTTGGATGATTTTAATTTCGTCCGGCTTGAGCTTGGCCGTTTGTTGCGCGCCGGACGGCGACACGAAACCGGTAACGAAAATCGACAAGACAAACGCCGAAAACAGGGCGCAACGGCCCACGGATGCAATGATACCCATGTGTTTCCCCCCACAGGAAATTGACTAATCTTTTAATCGTACAACTTTATGGCGAAATTAAGGCTAGACGTTAAGAAAGACTATACGCACCAATGCGGCGCCGGAAAAAGCCTTAAAATGAAGGGCCACGCATATCATTGTCGCGCAAAGATTTTCCGGATACATTACGGTCTTATGTCATATCGAATCACACCGCTGAATGCCGTTTTGGGCGCCGAAGTCGAGGGACTCGACCTACGCGACCCGTTGGCCCCGGACACCGCTTCGGCGTTGCGCCGCGCCTGGCTCGAACACAAGGTGCTACTGTTTCGCGGGCAAACCCTCACGGACGAGGAACAAATCGCGTTCTCGAAACATTTCGGCGAATTGGAAGCACCCGTCATGACGCTTCTTAAATACAAGGAAGGCTCGGGACAGAAATCCGAAATCCCCCCCGAAATCACCGTGGTCTCCAACGTCAAGGAAAACGGCAAGCCGATCGGACAGCTCGGTAACGGCGAGGCGTTTTGGCATTCGGACAGCAACTTCATCGAAGATCCGCCTTCGGGCGGCATCCTGCATGCCAAGGAAATTCCGCCGGTCGGCGGTAATACCGCATTTCTCGATACCGCCGCCCTGCTCGAGGCGTTGCCGGAAAGCCTGCGCGACAGAATCGCGCCCTTATCGTGCAAACACGATCCGTCTTTATCGAGCACCGGCAGCCTGCGTAAGGATTTCGAGCCGCTCACCGATGTTTCCGAAAACAGAGGCCCCGCTCATCCGCTGATCGTCACCCATCCGGAAACCAGACGAAAAAGCCTTTTTCTCGGCCGCCGATTGAACGCCTATATCGTTGGCCTCGATGTCGCCGAGAGCGACTCCCTGCTCGATGAATTGTGGGGATACACCGAAGGCGACCGGTTCGTGTACGAACACACCTGGCGCGTCGGCGATCTTCTGGTCTGGGACAACCGGGCCGTTCTGCACCGGCGCGACGCCTTCGACGATTCCCACCGCCGCGTCATGCACAAGACCGTCCTCAAGGGCTCCCGCCCCCACTAGGAAATTTCAATGGCCTCTCCCGTGCCTTCGTCCGAGCCGGCCGCGCGCACGGCGAGTCCGCTCACCCTGCTGCGCGACGGCAAGTATTTCCGGCTATGGTCCGCGGGCGTCGCCGCAAATACCATGCGCTGGCTCGAGATGCTGGCGGTCGCCATTTACGTTTTTGACAAGACCAATTCGCCATCCCTGGTCGCGTTCGTGCTGTTTTGCCGCCAGGCGCCCATGATGCTGTTCGGCGTCCCGCTCGGCGCCGTCGCCGAAAAAACCGACAAGAAGCGCCTGCTGCTCGCCGGCTTGACGACCGTAACCGTCGTCTCGCTAACCCTCGGCTTTCTGTTGGTCACGGGCCGGGCCGAAATCTGGCACATCGCGCTCGGAGCCTTCGTCAGCGGCATTCTAATGGCGATGGATTTCCCCGTGCGCCGCAACATGCTGGGGGAAAGCTGCGGGATGGACCGCGTCGGCGCCGGCATGGCGCTCGACGCCACCACCAACAACATCACCCGCATGCTCGGCCCCATCATCGGCGGGTTGGCGCTCGAAACCGTCGGCCTGTACGGCGCCTTTTTCCTCGGCGCGGCGCTGCACGGCGTCGCGTTGGTTTTGATTCTCGGCCTGAAATACGAACAACCCAAGCGCGCGTCCGACAGCGCCGGAAAGCCGCAAACCGGTTTCTTCGCCGACATCGTCGAGAGCATTCATTATATCCGCGGCAACGGCGTCATCATGGCGACACTCGTCATCACCATCGTGTTGAACATGCTGGCGATGCCGTTCAATTCGATGGTGCCGGTGATCGGCAAGGTCGAATTGCAGATCAACGCCATCCTCATCGGCTTCCTCGCGTCCGCCGAAGGGCTGGGCGCGTTCCTCGGATGCATCGCCATCGCCTATATGCGCACGCAACGCTTTACCCAGGTGTTTCTGTTCGGCTCGACGATCTTTCTCTTTTTTCTTCTGCTGTTCTCGTTCTCGACATGGTTCCTGGTATCCTGGATTCTGTTGTTCCTGGCGGGCCTCGGCCACGCGGGCTTTTCGGTCGGACAAAGCACGCTGATCTATTCCCGCCCCGATCCCGAAATCCGCGGCCGGGTCATGGGGTTGCTGTCGATGTGCATCGGCATGCAGCCGCTCGGCGTCCTGCACATCGGGTTCCTGGCCGATTATTTCGGCGGCTCGATGGCCGTGACCATCATCACCGCCGAAGGATTGATCGCGCTCGGCGCCTGCTGGCTGCTGTGGCCGGCGATGCGCCGAAACGAAGCGAAACCGGCGGCGGAAGCCTGATCGTCGGAGCCGATCTAGCGCGCGGCGCGTTTATATGGAGTCGTCACCCCCGCGCAGGCGGGGGTCCATGCCGCGAAAAATGGATTCCCGCCTTCGCGGGAATGACGGGATGAAGACGAACGAACGCGACATGCTCTAGCGTGCCAGCAGCAGAATCAAAATGCCGACGATGATCGCGCAAATGCCGAACACCTCCATCCGGTTGGATTTTTCCTTAAAGAAAAAGACCGAAACGATGAAGGTGAAGACCAGTTCGATCTGTCCCAATGCCCGGACGTATGCCGCGTTTTGAATCGTAAAGGCCGTGAACCACGCCGCCGACGCCACCATGCCGGCGATCCCGACCGCCATCGAGGGGCGCCAGTGAAGTAAGACGGCCGTGAGCTGGCGCGGTTCGCGGACCCTCAAATACAGGCCCATCAGCACGGTTTGCATCACGGTCGCGACGGCCAAGGTAAACGCCGCCTGCATCAAAAATCCCTCGCCGCCCAGCGACAGCGATGCGCCCCGAAAAAACACCACCGACGCGCCGAGGAAGGTGCCGCTCGCCAAACCGATCAGCGTGGGCTTTTCCGTCAGGCCGGCCCACAGATTGCGCCAGCCCGCCTTTTGTTGCCCGAGCGACAGCGCCAACAACCCCACCATACTGATCGCAATCGCGACGGCCGCGCCGAGCGATAACGTGTCGCCGAGGATAATCAACCCGAGAACGGCCACTTGAATGATTTCGGTTTTGGAGAACGTCGTACCGACGGCGAAATTGCGAAACGAAAACAGCCACAGCAAAAAGAATGTAAACAGAATTTGCGCGAGCCCGCCCAACAGGCAATACAGAAAAAATATCGGCGTCACGGACGGTATGGGAAAGCCGCCGAAACCGTACAGGCCCAAGCAATAAAGAATGGCGAACGGACAGGCATAGGAAAACCGGATATACGTCGCCCCCAACGTGCTAAGACGCCCGGACAAATGCTTTTGCAATGCCGATCGCACGTTCTGGAAAAATGCCGCCGCGATCGTGACCGGAATCCAAAGCTCAATCATGGCTCGCTATCGCCGGAAGGAAACTGAAACGCGGGAACGACTATGGAGAAAACGAACAAGCGCCAGCATAGGGCCGCTTGACGGCGGACAGCAATAAACAACCGCCTGCCTATCGGCGGCGGCCGTATCCGCTTGCGCGCTCGAGTGAGATGGAGAAGTGGCCTTAAAAGCCTTCGAGTTGAAGACGCTTGCGTTCCAGTTTACGGGCCCGGCTGATCGCCTCGGCCTTCTTGCGAACGCGGCGTTCGGAGGGTTTTTCATAGGAACGGCGGCGTTTCATTTCCCGCCACAGACCTTCGCGTTGCATTTTCTTTTTCAGCGCCTTGAGCGCTTGATCGACATTATTGTCCCGGACGGATACGTACACGCTTTTGATGTCTCCTTTCGGTATAAATTCCCTTTCCCCCGCCTGCCCTTGGCACTGCCGGGGTCCAGGAAAAGTACAAAACAGCTTTTACGGCCGCCGACACAGGGAGCCGCGCGTGGCTTATGTAAGGTTTTCCGGGGCTTCGGGCAAGTATTTTCGGAGAAATACCGGCGGAAAGCGGTTTTCCATGCCGATTCGCGGCCAAATTGCCCGCCCTGAACGCCTCCAGGCCCCCGATGGACCGCCCACGGCCCGGGGCCGCGACCGTGAAGATCAATATTTATTAAGGTTTTCGCGGCATACTTCGATGCCCATATAGTCGGGATGGACCGTTCTTGCGAACGCGACTACCTTGTGAAATCGGCACGGCCGAAGGCGGCTTTTAACGTCAGCAAACGGGAAAACCATGGCAGAGGCCCAACAGATTTTAGAAGACGACGACGATGTCGAAGCGCGCCTCGGCATATCCGTCGAACTCGTGGCCGTCCTCGGCGCCTCCGACATGAAAATCAGCCAACTCCTGAAAATGGGGCGCGGCGCCGTCGTGCAGTTGAATCGCCGGGTCGGCGACGAGATCGAGGTTTACGCCAATAAGCAACTGATAGCCCGGGGCGAAGTCGTCGTGGTCGAGGACAAGCTCGGCGTCAATCTCACCAAAATATTCAAAAGCAATATCGTGAGAAAAAAACAGGCTTAATCATCCGGCCTTCCTTCGGTCACACCCGAGATCATTCATGCCCGACACGGCCGACATCAAAACCGTTTCCATCGACGTTCTGTTCGATCCGATTTGCCCGTGGTGTTTCATCGGCAAACGCCGGCTCGATGAAGCCATTCGCCAGCGCCCCGGCCTGCGGGTTCAACGCCGTTGGCGGCCGTTTCTCCTCAACCCCGAAATGCCCCGCGAAGGCCTCGACCGCACGGCCTATCTGGTGCGTAAATTCGGGAGCGAGGAACGCGTGCGCCGCGTCTACGGCGCCATCGAGGAGGCCGGCCTCTCGGTCGAGATCGATTTCGCCTTTCATCGGATCAAGCAAACCCCCAATACGGTGGATGCGCATCGGCTGATGCGGTTTGCCGATCAGTCCGGCAAAGCCGATGCCACGGCGGAAGCCTTGTTCCATTGTTTTTTCATCAACGCCGAAAACATCGGCGAGCGGCGCGTTCTGCTCGATATTTCCGCGGCGCTCGAACTCGATGTTTCCGCCGTTAGCCGGTATCTCGACAGCGATCGAGACGTCGATGTGATCTATGAAGAAAACGCAGAGGCCCATCGCATGGGAATCAACGGCGTGCCGTCCTATCTTTTCAACGGAATCATGGCGATTTCCGGCGCGCAGGAACCACCCGTATTGGCGCGCATGCTCGATGCGGCCCTGGCGACGGGCTAATCCCCTTCCCTTCATTTCGTGTGCGGACGTTCATCGACCCTGCTTACCTTCGCCCCTTCCGGGATCGGGACGGGTCATCCGCCGATCAGGCTTTTTTGCCGACCGTATCGCGTAAAACCGAGACGAACGCCGAGACAAGAGAAGAAATCAGCTTGTTTTGGGTGGTCAAAATGACAAACGTTCTTTTCAGGACCGGTTCGAACGGACGCAGGGCGATTCTGAACGTCTTATAGTGCTGAGCGAAACATTTCGCGACCAACGAGATACCGACGCCGGCGCCGACCAACGTGCAGGCATCGGCACTGCTCTGCACTTCAATCCGAATATTCGGTACAACGCCGGCGACTCGAAATACGTGTTCCCAGCGCATACGGGACGAGGCAAGCCTGCAGACAATGATCAAAGGCTCGTCCGCCAAATCCCTGGGCGTGATCCGTTTCTTGCGGCACAGGGGATGGTTTTCGGGCAGGATGCAAACGATCGGCGAATCCGCCAAGGGCGTTACGTCGCAACCGGGATGCTCGACCAACCAGTTCGATATACCGATATCGGCATGATGGTGAGCCACGAGCTCTCGGCACCTGTCGGGGTTGTCGGCCATGAAGGAAAACGAAACCTCTTCCCGTCCTTTAATGAATTTTTTTATCGCTTGCGGAACGAGAGTCTGAGCGAACGGCACCGGCGTCGCGATACGCAAGACCCCTCGTCCCGATTGCTGCAGACCGTGAGCCGTGTGAACCAACCGTTCCACGCTCGCATGAGCGTTTTCCGCTTCCGCCAGTAACGTAAAGGCATCGGGGGTCGGGATTAAATGGCCTCGATCGCGGTAGAAAAGGAGCAAACCCAAAACCTCCTCGAGCTTGGCAATATGTTGGCTGACGGAGGGCTGCGACAACCCGAGCCCTTCGGCGGCGGCACTCGTCGATCCCACCTTCATTACGGCGCGGAAAACCTCGATTTGCCTAATGGTCAGCACGCTTTCCCCTCCAACGACCGTCAATCGGAAGACACGTATAATATTACTTTATCCAATAGAACTATTTGAAAAAATGATAAGGTTGCCCCACACCGTATTTATCGGAGATGATTCACGGACGGTTCTCCTCGTCTTCCCATCGGGAATTCACATGGACATAGGCATGCCATGAAACTTGCGGCCGTCGGGCAATCTCTCATCAAACGCGATATCGGCGATAACGACGCCAGTGCCTTTCGCCGCGTCGTCGACATCGTCAAAAGCGCGGATATCGCCTTCACCAACTTGGAGGGAACGATCCGAGGCACTCACGGCGGCTGGCCGGCAAAATCGAGCCTGGTCGGCGCGGCGCCGCCGGCGGTTCTCGATGCCCTTCGGAAAATCGGCTTCGGCGTTCTGTCGCTTTCCAACAATCACGCTTTCGACCTCGGACCGAACGGCATCCTCTCTACCTTGGAGGAAGTTTCCGCGCGCGGCTTCGTATCGGCGGGGATCGGGCGCAACAAAACCGAAGCGGCCCTTCCCGGTATCGGCGAAACCGCCGCCGGAAAGATCGCCTTGATCGCCATGGATGCCGGTCCCTGGCCTGATTATTGGTATGCCAAGGACGCCGATGCCAAGGCCGGCGAACGACCCGGTATCAACGGTCTTGCCATCGAGTCCGAAATTACGGTCACGGCTTCGGAACTCGACATATTGCGCACGATCGACGGCGATCTCGGCCATCGGCACCTGATGCCCAAATACCGTAAACGGTCTGGCGCTTCCGCCGCCGCGGAAACCGACGTCTTGCCGTTTTACGGCCTCAAATTCAGACTTGGCGAAAAACACGAAAAACGGGGCATTCCCAAACAATCGGACGTCGAGCGTCACCTATCGGCCATCGCGAAAGCCGCCGAGAAAGCCGACTTCGTGATCGTTTACGTTCACCATCATCACTGGGAAGCCGAACTGGAAAAAACACCACAGTGGATTCAAGAATTCGCCAAACAGTGCATCGATGCCGGCGGACATATTTTCGTCAGCCACGGCACACCGTTCCTGCAGGGAATCGAGATATACCGCGGACAGCCGATCTTCTATGGCCTCGGCAATTTCATCTTTCATTCCGGCGATCCCACGGGGTGGCACAATGACGACGCCTGGAAAAGCGTCGTCGCCACGTGCGACTTCGACGACCGAAACCGCCTGCGCCGCATAATGCTCGATCCCATCATCATCGGAGGACCGCAGGCCCTGGCCGACAAGAATTTTCAAAATCGCGAGACACCCCACGCCGTTAACGGAAAAGATGCGCGGCTTATCTTGGAAAAACTTTCGGATATTTCGGCCGTGTTCAAAACCGGCATAACGATCGAGGAGAGCAGAGGCATCATTGACCTCCCCTTATAAATGATGCGCTTCCGAACGCTCAGGATTTTGCCGAGGACTTGGTTCTTTCGTGGAAAATTGAAGAGGAGTACGGAAATGACCGACGGACCAAAATCGAAATGGTTGCATGGCGGATTCTCACGGGCCTTGTTTCTGATCGCAATCCTGATCGCGCCCGGCGCTCTTGCCGCCGATTTTACGGGAAAGAAAATCGAATTTTACGTTCCCTTCCGTGAAGGCGGCGGGTCCGACGCCTACGCCCGATACCTTGCGCCGCTGTTCCATAAATACCTCCCGGGAACGCCGGATGTCGTGGTTTACAACGTTCCCGGCGGCGGTTCCGTCCGGGGCGTGAACTTGTTCTCCCAAAAGGCCAAGGGAGACGGCCTGGCTTTCGCCACGACCGGCACCGGCACTTATTTCTCGCAGGTTCTCGGCACGAAAGCGGTCCGATACGATTTGAAGAAGTTCATTCCGATTTTATCCTCATCGTTCGGCGTCATCGTCTACGTAAGCTCGAAACTCGGCATCACTGACCCTAAAGATATTGCCAAACTTCGCGGCAAAGAGCTCGTTTACGGCGGACAGGCGCCGACCAAGGCCGATCTTCCGATGCTCCTTGCGATGGATATGCTTAAAATAAAAATGAAGCCGGTATGGGGATTGTCGAGCGGCAAGCAACGCCAGGCGTTTAAGCGCGGCGAACTCAATATCCTCTACGACAATATGGCCGCTTACAGCGATAAAGTGGTGCCGATGATTAAAAACGGAACCGCCGTACCGTTGTTTACCTTCGGCTTTTTCAAGGACGGTAAGGTCGAACGCGATCCCATCGTGCCCGATCTGCCGAGCTTTCCCGAGATTTATCAAATCGTACACGGCAAAGCGCCGTCCGGGATCGATTGGGAAACATGGAAGACGCTTTTCAATATTCGCGTCATGGCTTCAAAGATGATTGTACTGCCCGAGGGAACCCCGAACGATATCGTGTCGGTGTACGAGCAAGCCGTAAACAAAATGGTCTCGGTCGATTTTCAATCGAGTCTGGGAAAGAAAGTCATGGGCGACTACCCACAATCCGTCAGCGCAGATGCCCGTCAGATCAGAGACGCGGCACTCGTCATGAGCAACGAACAGAAAAAGTGGATATGGTCGTACATCGAAGGATATGGCGTGAGCAAAAAGAAGAGTAAATAAAAAAAATCGCAAGTAGATGAACGCCTGAGCGGCAACATATTTGCGGCATCCCGTCTTACCGCGAAACGGCGGCTATCGGCGGAAAACATGTGAAAACACGGTTTTTACGACACATTATGTCGCGAACGGCCCGGCGCATACGTAATTTCACTAATATTTTCTGGGACTTAAATGTGACTATCATCACAGCGTTGGTTAGTGACTTGCTTTAGTTTTGACCCTGCAGATTCGCTCCTCCCCTCTTTGCGAATCTGTTCTATCCTCCCTGTTAAACTTGCCGGGCTTTCGAGCCCGGCACTTTTTTTGCGCAACCGCGTTATTCTTTACGACGCCGCAACGGTTTCTTTCGATACCGCCCGCGCGATCGCCGCGATATCGTTCAGCAGATACCGCACCCCGTTAAGACGGTCGCCCGGGGTCTCCCAAACGCGATTGAAAACCAACGTATGATCGGGCCTCAGCTTCACGGTCCCGGCATTCTCCATCATGAACGCCACCAGGCCGTCCGGATTGGCGAAGGTATTTTGCCGGAAACCGAGGACGGCGCCCTTGGGCCCGGCATCGACTTTTTCGACGCCGGCATCCTTGCAGAACTGCTTGATCGCCATGATCTGCATCAGGTTCTCGACCTCGTCGGGTAACGGACCGAAGCGGTCGATGAGTTCGGCGGCGAAGGATTCGATATCCTTCGGGTCCGTCAGCGACGCCAAGCGCCGGTAGAGAGCCAAGCGCACGTTCAGGTCCTCGACGTAAGTATCGGGAATCAACACCGACATCCCGATGCCGATCTGCGGGCTCCAATCGTCGGTATCGTCATGAATATTGCCGAGGCCGCGGGCCTCGGCGACGGCTTCTTCGAGCATTTGCTGATACAGCTCGATCCCGACTTCGCGGATGTGCCCGGACTGCTCCTCGCCCAGCAAATTGCCCGCGCCGCGGATATCGAGGTCGTGACTGGCGAGCGCGAACCCCGCCCCCAGGGAGTCGAGGGTATGCATCACCTCGAGCCGCTTCTCGGCCTTTTTGGTCAGCTTATGATCCACCGGCAGGGTCAGGTAGGCATACGCCCGCACCTTGGAACGTCCGACCCGGCCGCGCAGTTGATAAAGCTGCGCCAGGCCGAAGCGGTCGGCGCGGTGAATGACGATGGTGTTGACGCTCGGCAGATCGAGGCCCGATTCGATGATGTTGGTCGACAGCAGCAGATCGAACGAACCGTCGTAAAAGGCCGTCATGGTCTCCTCGAGATCGCTCGGGGCCATGCGCCCATGCACGGTCGCGATCTTCACGTCCGGCACCAGTTCCTTGAGGCCCTTGGCGACTCCGGCCAGATCCTGGACGCGCGGACAGACGTAGAAAATTTGGCCGCCCCGGAAACGCTCGCGCAAAATCGCCTCGCGGATCACCACCGGATCGTACGGCAGGATGAACGTGCGCACCGCCAGGCGATCGACCGGCGGCGTCGCGATCAAACTCAACTCGCGCACACCGCTCAGCGCCATCTGGAGCGTGCGCGGTATAGGCGTCGCCGTCAGCGTCAGCACATGGACGTTGGCTTTCAGCGCCTTGAGCTTTTCCTTATGGGCGACGCCGAAGTGCTGTTCCTCGTCGATGATCAGCAAGCCCAGATCCCTGAACCTCAGATCCTTGGCGAGCAGAGCGTGGGTGCCGACGACGATGTCGACCTGCCCCGCGCCGAGTTTCTCCTTCACGGCTTTGGTGTCCTTGGCCGTGACCAGGCGGGAAAGCTGGGCGACATTGACCGGCAGATCGGCGAACCGCTCGGCGAACACCTGATGATGCTGGCGCGCGAGCAAGGTCGTCGGCACCACCACGGCCACTTGTTTGCCCGCCATCACGGCAGCGAACGCGGCGCGCAACGCCACCTCGGTTTTTCCGAATCCGACGTCGCCGCACACCAGCCGGTCCATCGGCCGCCCGCTCGCGAGATCGGCCAGGGTATTCTCGATGGCGCGCAGTTGATCGTCGGTCTCGTTATAGGGAAACCGCGCGCAAAAGGCGTTGAAGGCATGTTCCTCGGGCGCCAGTTTCGCGCCCGGATGCAGGCTGCGCGCGGCCGCAATGCCGATCAATTCGTCCGCCATGTCGCGCAGGCGCTGCTTGAGTTTGGCCTTGCGCGCCTGCCACGCCGCACCGCCGAGGCGGTCCAGTTGCGCGCCGGCCTCCTCGGAGCCGTAGCGGCTGATGACCTCGATATTCTCGACCGGCAGATAGAGCTTGGCGTTGCCGCCGTAGACCAAGCGCAGGCAATCGTGCGGTGCGCCCGCGACCTGAATGCTTTCCAGCCCTTCGAAACGCCCGATTCCGTGATCGACGTGAACCACCAGATCGCCTTCCTGCAACGCGGACGCTTCCGTGATGATGTTCTCCGGATCGACCATCGAGCGCGCCCGGCGCACCAAGCGCTCGCCGAGGATATCGGGCTCGGTGATCACGCTCAGCGCCGGGCCGGTGAAGCCGCGCTCCAGCCGGGCGACGGTCACGGCGGCGGTCCCCGGAGGCAAGGCCGCGCACTCGCGCCAAGAGGTAACGGCCTGAACGGCCTCCAACCCGCGATCCTTCATCTGACCCATTAGGCGTTCGCGCGCGCCCGTGCTGAACGCGCTGATGACGACCCGGCGGCCGGCCTGCTGTTCGGCGGCGACGAAATCCTTCACGACCTCGAACAAGGAAACATCGGGGCGCACCCGGGCATCGGCGAAATCGTGCCCCGGCTTGGCGCCCACGTTAACCGCGTCGGCCTTTTCGGCGGGTGCTTCGAACGGCGACAGCACGCCGACGGACCGCCCCGCGAGAACCGCTTCCCAGCCGACCCCGTCGAGATATAGCCGCTCGGGCGGCACCGGATTATAGAGCAGGCCTTCGGCGGCGGCTCCCCGGCCCGCGATATTCGCCCGGGCGGTGAAATATTCGGCGATCAGATCGAGCCGCGCCTCACGGGCGTCCTCGGCGTCGGGATCGAGCACCACGGCCGCTTCCGGCAGGTACTCGAACAGCGTCTCCATCTTTTCGTAAAACAGCGCCAGCCAGTGTTCCATGCCCATGTGGCGGCGGCCGGCGGAAACCGCCTCATAGAGCGGATCGTTCCGGCCGACGGCGCCGAACAAAGCGCGGTATTCGGAGCGAAACCGGGATATGGACGCGTCATCCAGGCGCACCTCGCTGACCGGCTTGAAGGCGAGGCTGTCGACCGTACCGGTCGAGCGTTGCGTGGTCGGATCGAACGGGCGGATCGACTCCACCTCGTCGCCGAAAAAGTCGAGGCGGTACGGCGTCGACCGGCCCGAGGGAAACACGTCGACGATGCCGCCGCGCACGGCGAACTCGCCCGGCTCCATGACGGTTTCCGTCCGGCCGTAGCCGTGATCGGTCAGAAACGCCATGAGCGTTTCGGGATCGTACCGGTGCCCGGCCGCGATGGTCAGGGTCGCCCCGGCGAAGGATTCCGCCGGCGGCACGCGTTGAAGGGCGGCCGATACCGTGGTCAGCACCACCCGGGGCGACGCCGGGCGCTCCTCGGCCAGCAGCCGGGTCAGGGTTTCGACCCGGCGCCCGACGATATCGGCGCGCGGCGAAACCCGGTCGTAGGGCAGGCAATCCCAGGCCGGAAATTGCAGCGTTTCAAGCTCGGGCGCGAAAAACGCCATTGCATCGGCGACCCGGGCGAGATGAACGTCGTCGCAGGCAATGAAAATCACGTCACGGCCCGGCCCGCCGGAAGCGCCGTTTTTTTCGGCCAACGCCTCACCGAGCGGACGGCCTTCCGTCAGGGCCCGGATAATGAACGGCTCGACACCGCCGGGCGCGCCGGCAATCAGATACCGCCCTGACTTGCTTGTTTTATTATTCATAAATTACAATTAGTTATTTATTTTCATTAAAGTCTTTAATTAGTTTAATAAGCGCGCCGTCGGCGGTCGGCGGCGCCTCGGCCCGGCCCATGATCCAGTCGAGAAGATCATTGTCGCTTTCCTCCAACAGCGCCTCGAAACGCACCAGCTCGGCTTCGCTCATCCCCGCCAGGCGGTTCGCGGCGAAGCGCCCGAGCAGGACATCGGTCTCCTTCATGCCCCGGTGCTGGCTGCGAAACAGCGCCCGGCGGCGGCGGGGATCCAACGGTTCGGTCATTCTATTCTCAATGCGTGTTTTAGGCCTGAAACGGCTTTAGGATATAGAGACATATCCGTCCTCTGTCAGCCTTCCGGTACTCATGCGGCCCGAAATCCTGTTTGCCCTGTTTAAACCCGTCACCGGCCTCGCCGGCGTCGGCCCGCGGATCGGCAAGCTGATCGAGATCGCCGCAGGCGCACGGCTCATCGATCTCGTCTGGCACTTGCCGAGCGGCATCATCGACCGCCGCTACGCGCCCACGATCGCCGAGGCCGAGCCCGGCCGGATCGTGACCATGTCCCTCAAGATCGGCCGACACCGCAAGCCGCCCAACAAACGGCTTCCTTACAAGATTCACGCCTCCGACGAAACCGGCACGCTCGCGCTGGTCTTTTTTCATGCCCGCCCGGATTACCTCGCGAAAGCCCTCCCGGAAGGCGAAATTCGGGCGGTCAGCGGCACCCTCGAGCGCTTCGGCGAGGAATTGCAGATCACCCATCCCGATCACATCGGCACCCTCGACGACCTGAAACGGATGCAATCGGTCGAGCCCGTCTATCGCCTGACCGCCGGATTATCGTTGAAGGTGCTCGGCAAGGCGATCCGGGGGGCGCTCGCCGCCGTTTCGGGCATGCCCCGGAAACTGCCCGAATGGCTTGATCCGGCGTTCCACGACAAGCAGCATTGGCAGGCCTGGGAAGACGCCCTGATGACGGCCCATGCTCCCGCGAACGAGGCCGACCTGTCGCCGCGCGCCCCGGCGCGCGCGCGCCTGGCCTACGACGAGCTGCTCGCGAGCCAGTTGACCCTCGCCCTGGTGCGCCACGGCATGCGCCGCCGCAAAGGCCGGCCCATTCACGGCGACGGCCGTTTTCAGCAGAAGATCCGCGAGGTTCTACCCTTCGCCCTGACCCGATCCCAGGAAACCGCGATCGCGGAAATTTCCGCGGACATGGCGAGCGATCAGCGCATGCTCAGGCTTTTGCAAGGCGACGTCGGCAGCGGCAAGACCGTGGTCGCCCTGCTCGCCATGATGAACGCCGTCGAGGCGAACGCCCAGGCCGCCCTCATGGCGCCGACAGAAATCCTCGCGCGCCAGCATCTGGCCACCATCGGGCCGCTGGCGGAACACGCAGGCCTGCGCGTCGCCTTGCTGACGGGCCGGGAGAAAGGCAAGGCGCGCGACGCGATCCTGGATGGGTTGGTTTCGGGCGATATCGATATCGTGATCGGCACACACGCCCTGTTTCAAAGCGGGGTCGCTTTCAAGGACCTCGCCTTCGCCGTGATCGACGAACAGCACCGTTTCGGCGTTCATCAGCGTCTGACCCTGGCCGCCAAGGGCCAGCGCCCGGATGTGCTGGTGATGACCGCGACGCCGATCCCGCGCACGCTGCTCCTGATGGCCTACGGCGACATGGACGTGTCCCGGCTGACCGAAAAACCGACCGGGCGGCCGCCGGTCGATACCCGCGTGATGCCGATCGCGCGCCTCGACGACGTCGCCGCCGGCCTGGCGCGGGCCTTGAACGGCCGTGCCAAGGTCTATTGGGTCTGTCCGCTGGTCGAGGACTCCGAGACCCTCGACGTTGCCGCGGCCGAGGAACGCTTCGACCATCTGAAACGGATTTACGGCAACCGGGTCGGGTTGGTGCACAGCCGCCTGAAAGGCGCCGAGAAGGACAAGGTCATGGCGGCCTTCGCCACCGGAGACGTCGATATCCTCGTCGCCACCACGGTGATCGAGGTCGGCGTCGACGTGCCGGCGGCCACGGTCATGGTGATCGAACACGCCGAACGGTTCGGCCTGTCGCAGCTGCACCAATTGCGCGGGCGGATCGGGCGCGGCGACGCCCGCTCGACCTGCTTGCTGCTCTATGCGAAAAACCTCACCGAAACCGCGAAAGCGCGCCTCAAGATCATGCGCGAAACCGACGACGGTTTTAGGATCGCAGAGGAGGATTTAAGACTGCGCGGCGCCGGCGAACTGCTCGGCACTCGGCAAAGCGGCGTGCCGGAATTCCGCCTTGCCGATCTCATCGAGCACGAAGAGCTGCTGCAGGCGGCGCGCGACGACGCCGAATTGATCTTGGCGCGTGATCCGGAATTGAAAAGCGCGCGTGGCGAGGCCCTGCGCGTGCTGCTGTATCTGTTCGAACGCGATACCGTGGTGCCGTTGCTGCGTTCGGGGTAATGCCCGCTCCCTATTGCATGAAACGGCGGTTTTCGCCATGATGAATCCAAGAAATCCCCTTAAGATTGAACCAAATCGAAGCCACCATCGGGAGGAATTATAATGATCGTTCGTAGACGGGAATTCCTGCTGGGCGGCGCGGCCCTGTCGGCCGGCGCCATGTTGCCCCAGGCCGTGTCCGCCAAACCGGCGGCGGCCTTTACGCCGCGGCCCGGCACCTGGCGCCGGTTCGATATCGTCACCCGCCTCGAAATCGCCAAGCCCAAGGGCGTTACCCAAGCCTGGGTGCCCCTGCCGTCGATCCAAGAACTCGACTGGACCCGGCCGATGGGAAATCTGTGGCGCGCCAATACCGATGCCGTGTTCGAACACCGAGAATCCGCCGCCGGCCTGTCGATGGTTCATGCGGCGTGGCCCGCGAGCGAAACCAAGCCTTATCTCGAGGTTCGAAGCCGCATCGCCGTCCGCGACCGCGCCGTCGATCTTGCCAAGCGCGGCGCCATCGACCTGCCCCGGCAACAACGCGCTTCCTACACCGCGCCCACGAAGCTGAAGCCGCTCGAGGGGATCGTGAAGACAACGGCGGACAAGATCACCGCCGGCGCGGTCTCCGAACTCGACAAGGCCCGGCGGATTTACGACTGGATCGTCGAAAATACCGCGCGCAACCCGAAGACCCGCGGCTGCGGACTCGGCGATATCGCCTCGATGCTGCACATGGGCGACCTGACCGGAAAATGCGCCGACCTGAATGCGCTTTACGTCGGCCTCGCCCGTGCCGTCGGCCTGCCCGCGCGCGACCTGTACGGCGTTCGGATCGCACCCTCGCGCTTCGGCTACAAAAGCCTTGGCGCGAACTCGCAAACCATCACCTCGGCGCAACATTGCCGCGCGGAAGTTTTCGTGACAGGCATCGGCTGGATTCCGGTGGACCCCGCCGACGTGCGTAAAGTTATGTTGGAAGAGCCGCCGGGAAATCGCGCGCTCGACGACAACGCGGTCAAGAATGCCCACAAGGCCCTGTTCGGGTCCTGGGAAACCAACTGGCTCGCCTACAACGACGCCAACGACGTTCCCCTGCCGGGTTCCCAAAATCGGGAAGTCGGGTTCCTGATGTACCCGCAAGCCGAAACGGCGGATGGCTTGATCGACCACCTCGACCCCAAGAACTTCAAATATACGATCACGACGACCGAGATTTAGGTGGGCTAGATCGGATCTAG
>JBBDTH010000158.1:0-17387 GCA_040904505.1 Rhodospirillales bacterium
CCATCGGATTGCGCGAATGGGCTCATCGGTCATGATCAATGCAGGTTGGTATTACCTGTTTGGCGGCAATAAAGTACGTTACAAAATGCTCACGTGGCGACCCATCATCCTTTCCCCGATGGGCAGTGAGTTCTACGCCCGCACCGACATCGGCGTGAAAGGCAAGAACATCGTCGAGGACATCAAGGCTCTGCAAAGCGCCAACGTGGTCAGCGGCGGCAAAAACCCCACCTCGGCAGAACTGCGCGGCTATATCGCCTATGACCTGCTCGGCCTCAAGAACATCAAATACGTGTTCGGCCTCGACAGCGGCGACCGGCGCAAGGCCGTGCTGCGCAAGGAGCTGAACCTGTCCTACGACACGGCCGGCTCGTTCGCAGGCAAGAGCATGAAGTACATCAAGAAAGGCGTGATCGCGCACTTCATGAGCCTCGGATACGTTTCTAACGAAGGCAAACTGATACGTGATCCGGCTTTTCCGAACGTACCGAACGTGGCCGAAGCCTATAAAGCCGTGTACGGCAAGGAACCTTCGGGACCGGCATGGCAGGCCCTCAAGCATTTGATCTACATCAGCGTGATGTCGTCGAAGTCTTTGTTCCTGCCGGAAAAGGCGTCCGACGAGGTGCTGAACACCTACCTCAACACCATCAAGACGATCATGAAGCAACCCGACTTCAAAAAAGTCGCCAAGAAGGAACTCGGCGGCTATGAACAGACCCTCGGAAAAGAGGCTGCGGTTCAACTCAAGGAAGCCATCGACATCTCGCCCGAAACCCGGGCCTGGATCGCTCAATTCCTGAAGAAGAAGTTCGACTTCAATATGATGTAATAGCGTCGAATCAACGCTTATAACGAAGGCCGGTTCCGATCGGGGGCCGGCCTTCCGCTTACCGGGCGTCGACTTTCCCGAGGCACTGACCACCTTGCTCTACGTTGATCGATTACCCTCCTATGCTGACCGGCAGCCTTCGCGTTTTATTCCACCAAAACCCATACCGTGCGGGAGAGTCTGGGTTGCAAAAAATACGGCTGCACGTTTGGCAAGCAATTCCACATAATTTTGCCACAATTGCCTGCAATCTTCTGATCTCAAAATCAGAGAGGGGTTATGGTCGGCTTTGAAGATTCTCCATCCGCGCGGCGTTGGAAAAATAGTCGGAACATACCTCCTAACAATGCGAGAACATTTGCAAAGGCTTTATGATAACCGCGTTTGGCTGTTCGGTTTATGGTTGGGCGTCCTCCTGCCCGGTCAAATTGCCAATGCACAAGAGTCCGATCCCCTATTTGCAAAGATTGCGACGCAAGCCGCCGATCTGGCGTCCCGCCCTTACGTGGCGCCGGTATCCCAGCTCCCGGCCCCGCTGAAAGATCTGGACTTCGACAGATACCGCAAAATCCAATTCCACAAAGACCAGGCTTTGTGGCGAAACGAGACTTCATTCGAGGTGGAATTCTTTCATCGCGGTTTTCTCTATGTAACGCCCGTGACCATTCACGTCGTCGAAGGCAAGGACACACGTCCCCTTGACTTTAATAAGGGAATGTTTTCGTACAAAGATTTGAATATCGATCCCGCCGCATTGCCCAACGATATGGGCTTCGCCGGGTTTCGCATTCACTATCCGCTCAACCGGCCCGACTACAAAGACGAAGTTGCCGTTTTTTTAGGCGCCTCCTATTTCCGGATCCTGAGCCGCAACCAAGCCTATGGGGCATCCGCCCGGGGAATCGCCATCGATACCGCCGAGGCGTCGGGAGAGGAATTTCCGGCTTTCCGCGACTTCTGGCTGGTCAAACCCGATCCGGAGGCAAACGTTCTCATCATCTATGCCTTACTTGACGGCCCGTCGCTCACCGGAGCCTATCGTTTCGATATTCATCCCGGAGCCAAGACGGCCGTGTCGGTCAACACACGCTTGTTCTTCCGTAAAAAGGTCAAAAGGCTTGGGATCGCGCCGCTGACCAGCATGTTTTTGTACGGCGAGAATATAACCCAAGTCTTCGACGATATTCGGCCGGAAGTCCACGATTCCGACGGACTTCTCATTCATAATAACGCCGAGGAATGGATTTGGCGCCCGCTCATAAACCCGCGCAGCCTCAGGGTTTCATCGTTCCTCGACGAGGACCCGCAAGGATTCGGCCTGATACAACGGGACCGGAATTTCGAAAATTACCTGGATATCGGCGTTCGTTTCGAGCAACAGCCCAGCTTTTGGGTCAAGCCGGAGGGCGGCGCTTGGAACCAGGGCAGCATTCAACTTATCGAAATTCCAAGCCGCGAAGACATCAATGACAACATCGTCGCGTTCTGGAGTCCTAAGGTTTCTCCCCAGCCGGGCGGTACGCTGAATTATCGATACACGCTCTACGCGGAATCCGACCATAAGCCCGAAACGATCGGCCGCGTTACGAGGACACGCGTCGGCTGGGCCGGCCAAGCCGGGCAAAAGAAAAAACCTCCGAAGACCCACCGCCGCTTCATCGTCGAGTTCAGCGGCGATGGGTTGGCGGCGCTGGACGCTAAACAGCCCGTCAAGGTTGAATTGGCCACGACAAACAGCCATATCTCCGATCTTGCCGTCACGAAAGTGCCGCAAACCGGTGCTTGGCGGGTTGCATTCCAGTTGCGCCCGAAAGGCGAACAAACGGCGGATATACGCCTGTTTCTGACTCTTCGAAAAGAACGCTTAACCGAAACCTGGAACTATCTTTGGTCGCCAAATGACATTCCTTAATCATACAACCCGCGCGGATATCACCCCGGTCACGCAAACGCCGGCCCTGCCCTTGACCGCGCCTTTGGCTCGTCTTCGGCGGCTGATCCTTTTCGGCCTTGCCATCTTAACGGCCGGAACCGGCATTTCCATGATGTTCGAGATTCTCAGCCCGAACGGCATGACTGGCACCGAAATCGGGATATTGATCCTTTTCATTCCGGCTTTTAGTTGGATATCTCTTTCGTTCTGGACCGCGATCGCGGGCTTTCTCTTGCGTCTTACGCAGATTGATCCCATTTGGTTGCGTCCCCAGTCGGCGTTGAACTCAATTCCGCCTCAGGCGATTACGACGCGAACGGCAATCGTGATGCCGATCTATAACGAGGACACGGCCCGCGTTTTCGCCGGCTTGGCCTCCGTATACGAGTCGCTCAAGAACACGGGCGAAATCGATAAATTCGACTTTTACGTTCTGAGCGATAGCACCGATCCCGCAATTGTCCGGGCTGAGCAAGAGGGATGGGACGCGCTGCGCCGCCGCTTCACGGCGGAGGATCGGCTATTCTACCGCCATCGAAGCAAAAACATCGGCCGCAAAGCCGGAAACATCGCCGATTTCTGCCGCCGATGGGGCCGCCACTACGATTTCATGGTCGTCCTCGACGCCGACAGTCTCATGACCGGCGAGAGCGTCCTCCAGCTGGTCGATCTCATGCAGGCCACGCCGCATGCCGGAATCATTCAGACATCTCCCCTGCTGGCCCGCCAGGAAACGTTCTTCGGCCGCTTCACGCAGTTCGCCACACGCCTTTACTCCCCTATGTTCGCCACGGGTATGAGCTTCTGGCAAATGGGCGAAACCAATTACTGGGGACACAACGCCATTATCCGCGTCGCCGCGTTTACCGAAACCTGCGGCCTGCCGGTCCTGCCCGGCCATCCGCCGTTCGGAGGCGAGATCCTCAGCCACGATTTCGTCGAAGCGGCATTGCTGAGGCGCAGGGGATGGCGGGTCTACATGCTTCCCGACATCGAGGGCAGCTACGAGGAAGCGCCGGGCAATATCCTGGATTTCGCCAAACGGGACCACCGCTGGGCGCAGGGCAACCTGCAGCATCTCAAGCTGCTGACGGGACACGGCCTGCACGCCATGAGCCGTTTTCATTTCCTATCGGGGGCTTTTGCCTACCTGTCCTCGCTGTTTTGGCTGGCCCTGCTTGTTTTGAGCACGAGCGACATCCTGGGCCGGGCGCTCGTTCCGCACGAATTTTTCGATGCCGGCCATCAACTTTTCCCGAACTGGCTGGTGGTCCGGTACGACACCATCGTCTCGTTACTGACGTTCACGCTTGCCATGCTTTTGCTGCCCAAGTTTCTCGCCCTTTTCCTTGCTCTTTCCGATAGACGGGAGCGCTATATGTTCGGCGGGACACCCCGTCTCGTGGCGAGCACCTTGACGGAGATCGTGTTCGCCGCCGTGATCGCGCCGCTCATGATGTGTCTCCATGCTTGGTTTGTCATCACCATTCTCGCCGGTCGCAGCATAGCCTGGCTGCCACAAAACCGCGGTAACGGCGAGCGCCTCGACACCGGCAAGGTCACGAAGGTTCTTTTGGTGCCTACCCTGTTGGGCTTGGCCTGGGGCGGATTGACCCTGGTCTACGCACCCGACTTCTTCTGGTGCCTGACGCCGGTCCTCCTCGGCATGGTCATATCGATCCCTCTCACTATTTTCTCGAGCAGTCTCGTGATCGGACAGCGGGTGCGGCGCTGGGGAGTCTTCGGCACGCCCGAGGAATACCGTCCGCCGGCGGAGCTCGACTTCGATGTCGCCGGCGTTCACGTCGAGGACGGCAAGACCCGTGCCGAAGGAGAAATCCTAGGCATGACCGTCGCACCGCCGGAAATAGAAACCGAGATGCCGGTCCAATCCGTCGAGCGGCCCTCGCCCCGGCGGAGTTCCCGCCGCGCCGTCTTCAACCGGCCCATCTAAATCCGATCTAGGTAACGCCGATACGCCGGAGCGCGACCGTCACGCCGAAAAATCGAACGGCAGGTACTGGAAGAGCCAAGTCTCGGTCAACACCCGATCGCCGAGCTTCAGGTAGCAGCGCAGGTCCACGGGCTCCTTGCCCTCGACGGCAAGGTCGAAGAACGCGCGCCAACGGGTCGTCCCGACCACCTTGAGGGCGTAACGCCCGTCGACGCGGCCGCGCGAGACGTCGACGATAGGCTTTAAGTCGAAACGCTGCGCCAGCTCGTCAAGCGCGCCGCCCTCGAAATCGATGACGAACTTCTTCGTGCCGGCGGGACGGGGCCGGCCCGGAATCCCGCCGCGCCCGATTCGGGTCGCGACGGCGCGGCCGGTCGCCATAAGCGGAAAGGGTTCCTTGGCAACCCAGTGCAGCCTGTACTTGAAGACCCGTTCGTCGCCCGCCCGGACAGGACGGGAGGGCTGCCAATAGACGGCGATGTTGTCGTGAATCTCGTCGTCGGTGGGAATTTCGACGAGATGTACTTCGCCGGCCCCCCACGCGTTGAGCGGTTCGACCCAGACACCGGGCCGTTTGTCGTAAAAGGCCCCATCGTCCTCATAGTGATCGAACGCCCGATCTCGCTGGAGCAGGCCGAACCCCTTCGGGTTTTCGTCTACGAAGGCGCTGGTCCGAACGACGTGCGGATTATTGAGCGGTCGCCAAATCCGCTCGCCCTGCCCCGTCCAGAGCGCTAAGCCGTCGCTGTCGTGCACCTCCGGACGCCAGTCCGCCGCCCGGTAGCGATTACTCTCCGAGTACCAGAACATGCTTGTAAGAGGCGCAACGCCCAGCCGCGTGATGTCATTGCGAATATAAAGATGGGCCGCCACCTCCATGACGACATCGCCCGGCCGCGAGATCGCGAACCGGTAGGCGCCGGTGCAACTCTCGCTCTCGAGCAGAGCGTCGATAATCATAGTCTGCCGACCGGGCGCGGACCGGTGCAGCCAGAATTCCGAGAATCTCGGAAACTCCTCCGGCGTCGCAAGGCCGGTATCGATGGCAAGACCGCGGGCCGACATGCCGTATTGCTGCTCGGATCCGGCGGACCGGAAGTAGCTCGCACCGAGAAAGGCGAGCCAGTCGATTTCCCGGTCCGGTTCCATGAGCCGGAATCCGGCGAATCCGAGGTCGCCGGGAAGCCGCGCCGCGAGTTCAGCGTCCTGATACTCGAAGGTGTCCGCGCTGTAGCGTATCTCCCGCGCCGCGCCATCCCGCACGACATGAAGGCGCACCGGGCGCTTGAAATAGCGGCCCAGGTGAAACGGCCGGACCGGAAAGACCGAGTCGGCCCCCGGCCACAGCGTCCTATCGGGCTTGAAGGTAATCGTCTGGTGTGCGTCGAAGTCTACCGTTTCCAACAACGCCTCATGCGCAACCGGCGGCGGATCGTAAGGTGCGGCAGCGAGCCGGCGCGCGCGATCGCGCAGGGCGGCGAAACCGTAAGGCATCGGAGACTTCAGTTGAAGCCCCGCGTCCGCCCTGCCGGCGGCGAGCAGCGGATGACAGGCCGCTCCCAGAAGAAGACTCGCCATGCCGCTGAGGACATGACGGCGGTCGGCGGCAAGGCCGCCCAAGGATTTTAGTGTGCGCACGCGTAACCCCGTTCAGGATGTTTCCGTTTATCATATAGGGAATGCCGCGCCGGTTTCCCTTTAAAAAACTTTTATGCGACCATAGCCGACGGGCCGGATTCTGCGGGAGAAACCAGGTGATCGGACACCCTGCGACAGCGGAAAAAAGCATCGCCGTCCTGCGCCGGGTGCGGCGTGCCGGGTTGGCGGCATTCGGCGTAGGGGCGATCGCCTTTTTGTGTGCCGGCCTTTCGGAACCGGCCGATGCGGCCAACAACATCGGAACCTTCTCCATCGTCGCCTTGGACCCGAAGACGGGCGATCTCGGCGTCGGCGTGCAATCCCGCTACTTTGCCGTGGGCTCGGTGGTTCCGCACGCCAAAGCCGGAGTCGGCGCCGTCGCCACCCAAGCTCTCGGCAAGCTCTCTCACGGAACGCGGGGGCTCGACCTGTTGGCCCGGGGCATGGCCCCCGCCGCCGTCCTAGAAACGCTGCTCGCCGACGATCCGGACGGCCAAAAGCGACAGGTCGGACTCATCGATGCCGCGGGGCGAACGGCAATCCATACCGGCGGGGAATGCTTGCCCTGGGCGGGCGGGCGCACCGGTAAGAATTATGCCGTGCAGGGCAACATCCTGACCGGGCCCGAGGTCGTCGACGCCATGGCCGAAACGTTCGAGGCCGCAACCGGCGATCTCGCGAACCGCATCATGGCCTCCCTCAAGGCGGGTCAGAAGGCGGGCGGCGACAAACGCGGCCGGCAATCGGCGGCGCTGCTGATCGTGCGCAAGGACGGCGGTTACGGCGGCGAAAATGACCGCTACATCGACCTGCATGTCGAGGATCATGCAACGCCGATCCAAGAGCTGCAAAGATTGCTGCGCATCAAGCGCGGACAATTGACGGCCATCGAAACCGACCGCCTGCTCGCCCGCCTGCAAGACGAAACCGATCCGGCCGTCCGCAAAGCCCTGCTCGAGCAAACACTCGAACACGCCAAAAAGGCCGTGCAGTTGAACGTGCGCGACGGTTGGGCCTGGCTGCTGCTGGCACGGGCCCGCCTGCTCGCGGGAAAGACGGACGCGGCGGCACGCGCCGGCGTGGAAGCCGTGGCGCTGAACCCGGCGCTGAAAAAAATGAGGCCGCGAACCCGAACGGTCCTGGGGCTCGACGAAAAAACCCTGAAGCGCCTCCTCGGGATCGAAACCTTTCGCCGCGCTTGGAACGCCCTTCCCGCCGCGCCCTAGCGGCCTATTGTCTCGAAGCCGTACGGAGATTACTGTAGCGATCAGGGAAGCACACACTCAAAGGAGAAACCGATGACGGTTTTGGAAGTTTTCGACCCGAGCGGCGCCACCGACATCCTGCAACTGCACGCGCCCCGGCTGAAATCCCTCGAGGGGAAGACCATCGGATTCGTTTCCAACGACGAATGGCAGTCTCACCGCACGCTGCCGTTGGTCGCGGACCTGTTCGAACGGCAATTCAAACATATCAAGACCGTTCCCTATACCGAGTTTCCCATCGGCAACGTCAACATCGACAGCGACGATACCGTCGAGCGCGCCAAGACCTTGGGCGTCGACGCCGTCGTCATCGGGAACGCCGCCTGAGGGAACTGCGCCACCGCTTGCGGCCGTGTCGCCGCGCGATTGGAAAAGGCAGGGATACCCACCGTTATACTCGCCCGCGAGGACTTCGTGGGCGTGGTCAAGAATGCCGTGTCCGGCCTCGGGTTCGATCAGGACGCCGCGATGGTGACCTTTCCGATCGACCTCTTCCTCGCCGAAAGCGATATCGCATCCGTCAAAAAGCGGGGCGAGGAGTTCATCGACGGCCTTACGCATTGGAAAGCCGCCGCCGGCCAAACCGGCCTGCGCAACGCGCCGATGATCGAAATCGAGGGCGAAGACTACGAAGAAGCCTTCACCAAGGCCAACCACCTCTTTTTGACCAATCTCTGGGGCGACGGCTTCCCCATCGTGCCGCCGAGCGAAAAGCGCGTGGACCGCATCCTCACGGGAACCGATTTGCCGCGCGATCACGTGCTCGGAAAATTCATGCCGCGCGGCGGCATCGTCACGGTCGAAACCGTCGCCGTCGCCTTGACGATGGCGGGCGGGCGACCCGAATACCTGCCGATCCTGCTGGCCGCCGTCGACGGCATCCTCGAGCCGGACCTGATGCACGATACCTGGCAGGCGACATCGGCGAGCACCTATCCGGTGATCGTCGTCAGCGGCCCCATCGCCAAGGAAATCCGGCTTAATTCCGGCTTCGGCCTGCTCGGTCCCGACCCGCAACGGCCCGCCGGCGCCAGTTTGGGCCGCGCGATCCGGCTATTGCAGCAAAACGTCGGCGGCGCCCTGCCCGGCGTCGGCACCATGGCGGCGTTCGGACAAATGCGTTACGCCAACGCGGTGTTCGCCGAGGACGAGGACGGCATCCCCGAGGGCTGGAAGACCGTGGCCGAGGACCGCCACGGTTTCGTGCCCGGCACCAACGCGGTGACCGTCTTCATCTCGACGGGCGCCTCGAATATTCTGCGCCGCGGCGTCGGCAAGGATTCGGTCGAAAACGAGTGCCTGCAAAGCCTGCACCGAGTCGTCCGCTATCTGAAACAAGCTAATCCGCATTACCTGCGCGGCTATGAAACGGGCACGCCGGGCGCGCTCTTGATCCCGCGCGCCGTCGCCAAGCAATTGGCGTCCGTCGGCTGGACCCAGGAGTCGATCAAACAGTTTCTCTGGGAAAACTCCCGCCTCACGCAGCACGATCTGCAATCGACCGGCCTCAAACCCTGGATCGCCCAGTTCGGCGTGCAGTCGATACGGGAAACCGCCGACGACGATCCCTGGTACATCTCGCGCCGCCCGGACAACATACTCCTCGTCACCGCCGGCGGCGCGCATCCGACCCACAATTTCTGGATGCAAGGCAATTCCCGCGTGGTGGTGGGGCGCGAGGTCCGACTGCCGGGCACCTGGCGCGATTTGCTGGCGCAAGCGGACAAGGATCTCGGGTGCGGCAGCGACGTTTGCCTGATTTGATTTGAGTCGTTACTCTAGCGCACAAGCTTCATCCTCTTTCGACGATAACTTCTTCGCCGTCGTCCGATATATTCGCGTTCATGAATATGATGCCGTTCGCACGATCGAGACGATAAGCGTCACAACAACTCGGAAGACACTTCAATCAAGGGAGGTAACGACCATGTCCAATAGACTGAAAACCTGGGGCGCCGTTTCGCTCGCGGCCGCGGCGATCATGGCAGCAACATCGGCCGCGACGGCTCATGCCGCCGCCGATTTCTCCGGCAAAACGATTACATTCATCGTACCGTTCAAACCGGGCGGCGGCAGTTCCATCTACACGCGCTTTCTCGCGCCCCTCTTCGCCAAGCATCTTCCCGGCAAGCCGAACCATATCATCAAGAACATTCCCGGCGGCGGTTCGGTCAAGGGCGCGAACGTGTTTTCCTACAAAGCCAAGGACGATGGGCTTTTAGTTTTTACGACCGGATCGGGAACGTTTCTGAAACCGATCCTCAAGCATAAGTCGGTTAAATACGACCCCTTGGAATTCGTCCCTCTGATCGCCTCACCGTTCGGGCTTCTGGTTTACGTCAGGAAAGATCTCGGCGTCGGCCCCGGCGACGTGGATAAGCTGCAGGGCAAGGAGCTCATCATGGGCGACCGCACGCCGACCGGCGGCGGCATGCCGGTCATGCTGAGCATGCGGCTTCTTAACCTCAATGCGAAACACATCTTCGGCCTTAGCAGCGGCAAGAAACGCCAAGCCCTGCAACGCGGCGAAACCAACATCAATCAGGACAATCAATCCTCCTACGCCAAGAAAGTCCTGCCGTTGATCAAGGAAGGTATCGCCGTACCGCTCTATACGCTCGGCTATCAAGGCCCGGGCGGCAAGGTCGTGCGCGATCCCATGCTGCCCGATATCCCGACATTCGACGAAATGTATGAGAAGGTGCACGGCAAAAAAATAAGCGGCATCGAGGCGCAAGCCTGGAAAGCGGCGTTCAGCATCCGCGTCATGGCGGCCAAGATGATGGTCCTGCCGAAGAAAACCAAGAAAGACGTGCTGGATGCCTATCACGCGGCCGCGAAAAAGGTGGTCAAGGACCCGGTATTTCTGGGCAAACAAGGCCAGAAACTCTTCGGCCCCTATCCGCAATCCCTCGGCGACGACGCGCTCGAAATCCTCAAGGCAGCCGCGCACATGGACCCGAAGGCCAGCAAGTGGCTGCGGGATTGGGTGAAGACCGTCAAGAAATAATCGTAAACCACGTTACGGCGAATTAAGACCGGAGCCATAAACTCCGGTCTTTTTTTGTCCCGCCGGTTATCTGATGAACGGCCACGGCATCGGCAGGTAATCCTGCAGGAGGCCTTGCGGATATTCCAGTACCAGCAGGCTCCCGAGCACGGCCAGCAACAGCACGAACCCGGCCGCGCCCCCGGCGCACCCCAGGATCGAAAGACGTGCCTTGACCCCCAGAAAAACGAAGATGAACGCCGCCGTCGCGAAGACGAAACCGATGAGCATTGCCCCCACCAGCATGGCCAACAACCAAAGAATATAGTGAAGGTTGCTCCGCTGCTCGGGGAATGGCACCGTTTCCTCGTGTTTGGAGTCATAAAATATGGCGTGAGGCTGCCGGCTGGCGAACAACTTGAACGCGACAAGCGTCAGGGGAATAAAAGTCACGACCGCGGCCGAAATCGGATACACGCTCATGCTGAATACGCGCGGCGCCGTGTCGACGATGGCCCACACCGGCAGGATCGCCACGACGGAGAGAAACGCGATTTGCGGCCAGGGTTTCTCCGGCGAATGAACCGGCGTCTCCTCGGGCGATGGACCGTGGCTCTTCATGCGAAGGGCGGCGATCACGGAGCCGACTACCAGGACCAACAGCACCAAGACGATGGGGCGGTTGAGAAAGTCCAGTCCGTATGCCTGAACGGATTGATAAACCGCATCCTCGACCCTTCTCGACAGTACGAAGCCGATCAGCAGCGCGGGACGCGACCAGCCGAAGCGCTTCATGTAGACGCCGAGAGTGCCGAGAACGATCAACCCGATAATGTCGCCCCAGTCCCGGCTCGCCTGAAAGGCGGCGAAGAAAATGATCGCGAACATGAACGGCGCGATCAGCGTGTAACGGATGGTCGTCAGCTTGGAAATCGGCTGAGCCAACAAGAGACAGGCACCGGCGCCGAAGATGTTGGCCACCGCGATCGACCAGATGATGACGAACGATAGATCGAGATTGTTCTTGATCATGCCGGGGCCGGGCTCGACGCCGATCATGATCAAGCCTCCCAGCAGCAGCGCCATGCTGCCCGAGCCCGGGATACCGAACAGCAGCGTCGGGATCAGCGCCCCGCCCTCCTTGGCGTTGTTGGCGGATTCGGGCGCAATGACGCCGCGAATATCGCCATGCCCGAATTTCGACTTGTCCTTGCTGATCTGAACGATATGGCTGTAGGCGATCCAATCGATGACCGTACCCCCGAGGCCGGGCAACGCGCCGATCAGACATCCGATCCCGGAACACCGAAGCACGATCCACTTATGTTCGACGACATCGCGCAAGCCCTGCATCCAGCCGGACCCCAGAGTGCCGGTTTTCGAAATCGTCCGCTGCCGGCGCAACAATTCGACGATCTCGGGGATCGCGAACATGCCGAGCCCCACGATGACCAAGGGAATCCCGTCCGTCAGATACATATGATCGAAGGCCATGCGCATCTCGGCCGTGACGTAGGCGGTCCCGATCGCGCCCAACAACAGCCCTAAGCCGCAGGACGCCAACCCCTTGGCCGCGCTCGTGCCGGTCAGCATGCCGACCATGGTCAGGGCCAGCAGAATGAGCATGAGCTGTTCGCCGAAACCAATGGCAAGGATGATCGGTTTGGCGACGAAGATCGCGCCCGTCAATACCACGGCGCCGAACACGCCGCCGAACAAGGACGCGGCGAACGCGGCCCCCAAGGCACGGGCCGCCTGGCCTTGCTTGGCAAGCGGAAACCCGTCGACGACCGTGGCTTGCGATGCCGCCGTGCCCGGAATGCCCATGAGGACGGACGGAAAGGTATCGGACGTGGTGGTGACGGAGGTGAGCCCGATCATCAACGCCAAGGCCGGCCCCGGCTCGACCCCGAACAGGAACGGCAGGACCATCGACAGGCCCGCAAGGCCGCCCAGGCCGGGCAGGATACCGACCACCAACCCCAGGGCAACGCCCAAAATCAAAAACAGTAAATGCTGCCCGCTCAAGAGTTGGAGCAGCGCATCGATAACGATGTCTATGGCTCGAGCCCCCTACTTTGTCTCCTCATTTTCTTCTGAGGTATGAAAACGGTTCGTCACCTTAACCTATCATCCCGAAACGCATCAGGCTCGGGTAACTTTTTCCCTTCAACCCGCGATTTAATTCCGTTACCGCAGATCGGATCATAATCTGCTCTAGAGACCCCGCTATTTGAAAATAGCGTGCTCGACCCGGTCGCCCGGCGCAATTCCCAATCGTTCGGCCGTCCCTCCTTTCACTTCCAAGACCGCGCGCGCGGGAACCGGCGCGGAAATCGTCTCAAGGGAAAACGGAACCGTCCATTCGGCGATGTGAACGATATATCCTCTAGCATCAATGAAAATCATATCGAGTGGAATGAAGGTATTTTTCATCCACATGGTGAGCCGCCGAGACCGCTCGAAATCGAACAACATACCCGTATCGGGAGCCAAATACCGTCTGCCCTGCAGCCCCAAGGTGCGCGCCGGTTCGCTCGCCGCCACCTCGATTGAAAACGAATGCCGGCCCTGCGCCGTCTGGATTCGAATCTCGGAAGCGAAAAAAAGCGGCCGCTCCTCGGCGCGAACGCTCCCGATCAAGGCTAAAAAACAAATAAAGACGGCTCCCGCCCACCGGGAAATCCCCGGCAAAATCACGAAACGATCAGTTTTTCCAATTGGTTGAGGCGTCATCATCGCGTATATCTTTCTTGTCGGGGCATACCGGCAACGCCATTTTTTACTGGCATTTCAGGCCTTAACAAAATTATTCTCCAGGTTAATGAGCCCCCGCTCCGATAGACAAATCAAATCACGGCGAAAGGGCGGAGACAACAAAGGGGAGACGTACCGTTGCTGCATACCCTCGGCCTGGGCTTCATTCTAGCGGTTCTCTGGCTACTGCTATCCGGACATTTCTTCAATCCATTGTTGTTGGGTCTTGGCGCCGGCTCGATCGCCTTGATCCTTTACATCACCCACCGCATGGACGTGATCGACCACGAGGGCCACCCAATTCACATGGGTTTCCGGGCCCCCGGTTACTGGCTATGGCTTCTGTGGGAAATCGTCATCGCAAATTTTCAGATCGCCCGCGTTATCCTGTCGCCCCGGATGCCGATTCGCCCCCATCTTCTCGATGTCCGCGCCAGCCAGGCCACCGAACTCGGCCATGTCATCTATGCCAACTCCATCACCCTGACGCCCGGCACCGTCACCGTCGACGTCGAGGACGGCATGCTGCATGTACACGCGTTGACCCAAGACTCGGCCGATGGCCTTTTGAGCGGCGAGATGGACCGCCGGGTCGTCGAAATGGAAGGCCTGAAAGCCCGCCCCGACTCCGAAGGAGCATCGAAATGAGCATGTTCGGCGCCGCGACCGCGGCCATTCTCGTCGCCATGGCCCTCGTCTTGATCCGGGCGTTTATCGGACCGACCGTCTACGATCGGATTTTAGTGGTCAATACCTTCGGCACGCTCAGCATAATCCTGATCGCGCTGTCGGGTTTTCTCAGTAACCGGCCGGAATTTCTCGACATCGCGCTGGCTTATGCCTTGATTAATTTCATCTCCGTTATCGCCGTCACCAAATACATCAAGTTCAGCCACTTGGGCCGTCCCCGCAGCAGCGAGGAGGTCGACGACCTATGATCGGTCAAATCATCGATATTCTAAGCTGGATTTTTCTGATCGGCGGCTCCGTTTTCACGCTGATCGGCGTTTTCGGCATGTTGCGCCTGCCCGATATGTTCACCCGCATGCATGCCGCCAGCATCATCGATACGATGGGCATATTCTCGATCCTTTTCGGGCTTGCCTTACAGGCCGGCTGGACATTGGTCACCGTTAAGCTCTTTTTTATCGCCGCATTTATTTTCTTTACCAGCCCGACGGCCACGCATGCCCTGGCTCAAGCCGCCCTCTGGGGCGGTCTCAGGCCGATGTCCGTCGATCCCGCGCATGAAGGAGAAGACCGATAGAAGACCTGGTTCTCTACGCTCTGCTCACGTTCATGGGCGTCATCGCCATCGTGCTGCTATGGCTGCGCAATCTATTCGCCGTCGTGATGTTGTCGGGTGCTTTCAGCCTGACCGCCGCCGTTCTCTACCTGGTTTTGGATGCGGTGGACGTGGCCTTTACCGAAGCCGCCGTCGGCGCGGGGATTTCGACCGTCCTCATGCTCGGCACCCTCGCCTTGACCACGAGCGAAGAAAAGGCCGAACCGCACGTGGCATGGGGGCCGTTGCTGATCGTACTGGTCACGGGCGCCGCCTTGGTCTACGGCACGCTCGACATGCCGCGTTACGGCGATCCCACCGCGCCGATCCACCAGCATGTCGCGCCGTATTATATCGAAAACACAAAATCCGATACCGGCGTGCCGAATATCGTCACGGCCGTGCTCGCGAGCTATCGCGGCTACGATACCCTCGGCGAAGTTACCGTTATTTTTACGGCCGCCATCGGGGTCATGGCCCTGATCGGCCGGCGTCGCCGGGAAAGCACCGGCGGCCCCGGTGAAACCGGGCCCGAGGTTTAGGAGACTTCCAGATGAGATGGCGCTGGCACGGCGAACAAGATAAACGCGAAATGGAACACAAGGAGATTTTGCGCGTTATCACGAAACTGCTGATCCCCATGATCATGCTGTTCGGGCTGTACGTTCAATTCCACGGCGATTTCGGGCCCGGCGGCGGTTTTCAAGCCGGCGTCATTTTCGCGAGCGCCTTTATCGTCTATGCCATCGTATTCGGGGTCGATATCAGCCGCAAGGTGATCTCGCCGTCGTTCCGGCGCTGGATGCTTTCATGCGGCCTGTTGCTGTATGCCGGAGTCGGCGTGGCGGGAATTCTTTCCGGCGGGCGATACCTGAATTATTCCGTCCTTGCCGATAATCCGGTTATCGGTCAGCACATCGGCATCACGCTGATCGAATTCGGTGTCGGCATGACCGTCGCCGGCGCCATGATTACGATCTTCAACGTTTTCGCCAATCAAGAATCCCGGGACGACTAAATGGAACTCGCCGGCCTTTTCAATTATTGGATCGTGATCGTGCTGATGATGGTGGGCTTTTACATCGTCATCGCCCAGCACAACATGATCAAAAAAATCGTCGGCCTGAACATTTTTCAAGTTTCGGTTTTCGTCTTCTACATCTCCATGAGCAAGATCAAAGGCGGCACCGCGCCGATTCTCGATCAGGGAATTCAGATTTATTCCAACCCGCTGCCCCACGTTCTCATCCTGACGGCGATCGTCGTCGGCGTCGCGACGACGGCCCTGGCGCTCGCCTTGGTCGTCCGCGTTCGGGACGCCTACGGCACCATCGAAGAAGATGACATTGAAGCCCAGGAGACAGACGTGTGATCCAGGCCAACCTTCCCGCCCTGCAAGTGGTCATTCCACTTCTGGCAGCACCGATCTGCCTGTTGCTCCGGCGTTCCGACTGGACCTGGGGGTTCGCGCTGCTCGTGACCTGGACTACCTTCGCCATTGCCCTGGCGCTGCTGTTTCAGGTCGCCGACACCGGCACGATCTCCTACCCCCTCGGCGACTGGGCGGCACCTTGGGGCATCGAATATAAGGTCGATTTTCTAAGCGCCTTCCTGCTGGTGATCGTGTCCGGCATCGGGTCGGTGGTCATGCCGTATGCCCGCACCAGCATCGAACATGAAATCCCCTGGCCGCGCATCTATCTTTTTTACACGATGTATCTCCTGTGCCTGACCGGGCTGTTGGGGATCGCCATCACCGGGGACGTTTTCAATCTGTTCGTATTCCTCGAGATTTCCTCATTATCTTCATACGTTCTGATCGCGCTCGGCAAAGAACGCCGAGCGCTGACGGCCGCGTTCCGGTATCTGATCATGGGGACGATCGGCGCCACTTTTTACGTTATCGGCGTCGGCCTCATCTACATGATGACCGGATCGCTCAACATGACGGATCTCTCGACGCTGATGCCGGCGGTGTACGAGACCCGCACGATCCAAGCCGCCCTGGCCTTCCTGATCATCGGCCTCGGCCTCAAGCTCGCCCTGTTCCCGCTTCATCTGTGGCTGCCGAACGCCTATACCTACGCGCCGTCCGTCGTCACCATTTTTCTCGCGGCCACGGCGACGAAAGTCGCGGTCTACGCGTTTCTCCGTATTATATTCACGGTCTTCGGCAACGTATCCGTCTTGCACAAGGCCGTGCTCGACGACGCGCTTATGCTCATGGCGGTCGCCGCCATGTTCGTGGGTTCGTTGGTTGCCGTTTATCAAACCAACGTCAAGCGGATGCTGGCCTACTCCAGCATCGCGCAAATCGGTTACATGGTTCTCGGTATCAGCTTCATCACCGTGACCGGCCTGACCGGCGGCATCATTCATTTATTCAACCACGCCGTCGTCAAGGGCGCTTTGTTCATGGCCCTGGGCTGTATCGTCCTGCGCACGGGGTCGGTCTACATCCAGGATATGGCCGGCATCGGCAAGCGCATGCCGATCACCATGGCGTCGTTCGTGATTTGCGGCCTCGGCCTGATCGGCGTCCCCCTCACCGTCGGTTTCATCAGCAAGTGGTATCTGGTTCTGGCCGCTCTCGAGAGCGGCATGTGGTTCATTGCCGTGCTGATCCTGCTGAGTTCCCTGCTGGCGGTCATTTACATTTGGCGCAACGTCGAGGCGGCCAACATACAAGCCCCCCCCCCCGATGCCCCTGAAATTAACGAAGCCCCGATAACCA
>JBBDTH010000159.1:0-13339 GCA_040904505.1 Rhodospirillales bacterium
GGCGGGGGTCCATGCCGCGGAAAAGATGGATTCCCGCCTTCGCGGGAATGACGGAGTGAGGACGAACGAATGCGGCATGCTCTAGGTTATTGATTCAGGCGAGCGTGAAGACGTCGGTGGCGGCACCCGTGCGTTCCCAGCCCTGCACCGTGAGCGTGTTTCCGCTTGCGTTGGCGATCACCGCGAGCCGCGTGGTCGGATTCAGGATCGGCGGCTTGAGCCAGGAGAAATCGTTGCCGGCATCGCGATACACCTCGTTCATCAACGCGCGCCGGCCGTGGCTGTCAAAGCCGCGCAGGCGGCCCTCGTCGGGCATCGCCAGCCAATGATTGCTGATGCAAAACGGCCCTTCATGCACGAACGCCTCGTTCTCGGCGCGCTCGATCACGCAGCCTTCATGCGCCTCGATGCCGCTCAAACTGAAGAACGCCGGCATGCAGATCGGCGTTTCGATCAACGCGCGCTTGGCGTCTTCGTAGGTTTCGCAGTCGTCGAACACCCGGCGCAGCAGATGGGTCGGCGGCAACGCCCTGCTTTTGCTCAACCGCACCCGTTCGAGCGCCCAATCGAGCCAGCAGGAAAACGTATAGCGGCGCATCGGCGGCTGGTTGATCGCGGCCGCGAACCGCCCCGGCGCCATCGCGGTCGCGACGCCGACGAACCCGGGCCAAGTCACGTTGTAATAGATGCCCGCTTGTGCCTCGTGGCGCACCACCACGACATCGCGGCCCAATCCGTCGAGCGGCCAATCGAGGGTGCGAAGCAACCGATTGCCGCCCGACTCGGGATCGCCGCCGACAGCCGCCGTGCAGGTCCATTCGTAGGAAAGGTTGAGCAGAAACACGCCCGGTTGACCGATCCGATCCGCGATCGTCGCGATTTCCCCGTAATAGGGATTGCCGGCGCGCTCGAGCCAGTTCCGGCTCAGCGCGTCGCCGAGACGCAGCCCGGCGGCGGTATAGCGCCCCCGCGCCGAGATCATGAGATCGGCCAGGCGCTCGGGGTCGAACGCCAAGAGGGCCAGCGGCCCGCCCGCGTCGGCATCGAACAAGGGAATCGAGCGCACGGGACGGGAAGAAACGGCAGTGTCCAAGAAGAATCTCCGGGCAAGAAAACGGCTGTTTTCAGGTGCTATACATCATGACTATGAATAACCGATGACACGGGTAATATTGGGGTAATATCGGTACCGCATCACGCCAGCACAATCCCCATCCGAGATTAAGAGAGAGAGACCGCGAAGCACCATGATTCCCCGTTATTCCCGCCCCGAGATGACCGCCATTTGGGACCCCGAGAACAAGTTCCGGATTTGGTTCGAAATCGAAGCCCACGCCTGCGACGCGCAAGCCGAACTCGGCGTCATCCCCAAGGACGCGGCGAAAGCGGTGTGGGAACGCGGCCGATTCGAGGTCGCGCGAATCGACGAGATCGAGCGCACCACCCATCACGACGTGATCGCGTTTTTAACCAATCTCGCCGAGCATGTCGGCTCGGAGGCGCGCTTCGTGCACCAGGGCATGACGTCGTCGGACGTTTTGGATACCTGCCTCGCGGTGCAACTCAAACAGGCCGCCGACATTCTGCTGAAAGACCTCGACGGCCTGCTCGCCGCGCTCAAGAAACGCGCCCTCGAATTCAAGGACACGCCCTGCATGGGCCGCAGCCACGGCATCCATGCAGAACCCGTGACCTTCGGCCTCAAGCTCGCCGGCTTTTATGCCGAGTTCGCCCGGAATAGAGCGCGCCTCGAAGCCGCCCAGAAAGACGTCGCGACCTGCGCGATCTCGGGCGCGGTCGGCACCTTCGCCAACATCGACCCGCGCGTCGAGGAACACGTCGCCGAAAAGATGGGGCTCACGGTCGAGCCGGTCTCGACCCAGGTGATCCCGCGCGACCGGCACGCACATTTTTTCGCGGTCCTCGGCGTGATCGCCTCGTCCGTCGAGCGGTTAGCCACCGAAATCCGCCACCTGCAGCGCACCGAGGTGCGCGAGGCGGAAGAGTATTTCGCGCCGGGGCAAAAGGGCTCGTCGGCGATGCCGCACAAGCGCAATCCGGTGTTGACCGAAAACCTGACCGGACTCGCGCGCATCGTGCGCGCAGCGGTCGTCCCGGCGATGGAGAACGTCGCGCTCTGGCACGAACGCGACATCTCGCATTCCTCGGTCGAGCGCATGATCGGGCCCGATGCGACCGTCACCTTGGATTTCGCTCTGGCGCGCCTGACCGGCGTCATCGAGAAGCTCCTGGTCTATCCCGACGCGATGCAGAAGAATCTCGACCGACTCGGCGGCCTGGTGTTCTCGCAGCGGGTTTTGCTCGAACTCACGCAAGCCGGCATGAGCCGCGAGGATGCCTATCAGGCGGTGCAGCGCAACGCCATGAAGGTGTGGGAAGGCAAAGACAATTTCCTCGAGCTTCTCAAAAAGGACGCCGACGTCGTCAAGCACGTGGACGCCGCCGCTCTCGCCGCCCTGTTCGACATGAGCTATCACACCAAGCACGTCGATACGATCTTCAAACGGGTGTTCGGCTAGATCAGCCGGCGTTTCCGGGGCGGTCATGCTTTTCAGATAGGCAGGGAAAAGTGCGGCGCTACTTCAACGCGTCGGGATATTCCTCGGCGATCTCGGCGCTCGCGAGGGCGTACAGACGCTCAAGCTCGGCGCGCACGTCGGCTTCGGTAACGTCGATGTTGTTCTTCTTAAAATCGCTCATCACCTTGCGCACGACGTCCTCGATGCCCGGCTCGTCGAAATCGCTCGCCACCACATCCTTGGCGTAGGCCTTGCAACCGGCCTCATCAAAGCCCATCTTCTTGCCCGCCCACAGGCCCAGCATTCGGTTACGCCGCGATTCGGCCTTAAAACGAAGTTCCTCGCCCAGTTTGAATTTAGTCTCTTCGCCTTTTTCGCGTTTTTTGAATGCGTCGTTCGCCATAAATACGGTGTCTCCACGGTGTCTTTTCAAGGAAAGGTGCGTGAGGGGAATTTATGGATGAATCGCCGGTTTCGCAATCGTTTCATCCAACATTAATATAACGTGCCATAACCCGCCCGAACCGCCGCGCGAAAGGCCCCGATCCGTCATGTGTACCCTGGTGATCCTCCACCGCCCCGGCCACGATTGGCCCGTGGTGATCGGCGCGACCCGCGACGAAATGCAGGACCGACCCTGGAAACCCCCGGCGCGCCATTGGCCGGACCGGTCCCAGGTAACAGCCGGAATCGACGAGCTGGCGGGCGGCACCTGGCTCGGGCTCAACGACGACGGCGTGGTCGCCGGCATCCTCAACCGGCAAGGCTCGCTCGGCCCCGCGCCGGACAAGCGCAGCCGCGGCGAGTTGCCCTTGGAGGCGCTCGATCATGCGCGCGCCGAGGACGCAGCCGAGGCGCTCGCGCACCTGGAACCGGCCAGCTACCGCTCGTTCAACATGGTCATCGCCGACGCCGAGCGGGCGTTCTGGCTGAAATCCGCCGCACCGGGTAACGGCGGGGGCAACGGCGGCGAAATACCCGGCGGCGTCACCGTGCAGACCATCCCGCCCGGCGTTTCCATGCTGACCTCCTACGATCTCAACGATATGCGCGGCGCGCGCACCCGCCATCACCTGCCCCGGTTCCGGGCCGCCCCCGCGCCCGACCCCGAAACCGGCGATTGGCAAGCCTGGCAGGCCCTGTTCGCCAGCCGGGTCCGCGATACCGACGCGGGCCCCGAGGGCGCGATGTGCATCGTCACGGAGTACGGCTACGGCACGGTCTCCTCGGCCCTGATCGCGCTGCCGCGATTCGACAGAATCGGCATGAAGCCGGTCTGGCTGTTCGCCGCGGGGCGGCCGGGCGAAACCCCGTACGAGCCGGTAACCCTCTGAAGATACTAAATTTCGCGTTTGCCCGGGTTTCGTTGCCCCGGGCCCGTACAATTGCTATATGAAGCGCAGCCCCCTTCATCCGGGGCCCCATTACAGACCGGACACCCCAACATGGCAAAACGCCGACAACTTTTCGAAGGCTCCGCGAAAATCCTTTTCGAGGGCCCGGAACCGGGCACGTTGGTCCAGCACTTCAAGGACGAGGCCTACATCGCGCTGCAGCAAAAGCGCGGCGTGATCCGCGGCAAAGGCGTGATCAACAACCGGATCTCGGAATACCTGATGTCGCGCCTCGGCGATATCGGCGTGCCGACCCATTTCGTGCGCCGGCTGAACATGCGCGAACAATTGGTGCGCGAGGTCGAAATCGTGCCGCTTTGCGTGGTCGTGCGTAATGTTGTCGCCGGAACCCTCGCCAAACGCCTCGGCCTCGAGGAAGGCACGCCGCTGCCGCGCTCCATCGTCGAGTTCTATTTGAAATCGAGCGAGCTTGAAAACCCCTGGGTGTCCGAAGAGCACATCACCGCGTTCGGCTGGGCGACCCCGCCGGAACTCGACGAAATCATGGCGCTCGTTTTGCGCGCGAACGATTTCCTGACCGGCCTGTTCCTCGGCGTCGGCATCAAACTGGTCGATTTTCGCGCCGAATTCGGGCGCCTGTGGGAAGGCGATCAGATGCGCATCGTGCTGGCCGACGAAATCACGCCCGACAACTGCCGGCTGTGGGATATCAAAACCGGCAAGAAACTCGATCAGGACCGGTTCCGCTGGAATCTCGGCGAGGTCGAGGAAGCGTACCAAGAGGTCGCCCGGCGCCTCGGCATCCTGCCCGAGACGGGCCCCGGCGACGCCCCCGGCACAACCCTTTTGCAATAAGGACGGACGCGTGAAAGCCAAGGTTCATGTCACGTTGAAAAACGGCGTCCTCGATCCGCAAGGCAAGGCCGTGCAGCACGCGCTCGCGGCGCTGGGCTTCGGCGGCGTCGAAGGCGTGCGCCAAGGCAAATACATCGAACTCGATCTCGCCGAAACCGACGCGGGCAAGGCGCGCGCCGCCGTCGAGGAGATGTGCAGGAAACTGCTGTCCAACACCGTGATCGAAAACTACGAAATCGACATCGCCGACTAAACCGACTTTTTTCGCCCAACCGAACGCATTGAAACGCCGCCCGTGAAAACCGCCGTCATCGTCTTCCCCGGATCGAATTGCGACCGCGACATGCAAGTCGCCCTGCACGCCGGCCTGGGCCGGGCCCCGCTCATGGTCTGGCACAAGGAAACCTCGATGCCGAAGGTCGATCTGATCGTGGTGCCCGGCGGCTTTTCCTTCGGCGATTATCTGCGCTGCGGCGCGATGGCGGCGCACTCGCCGATCATGCGAAGCGTGATCGAGCAGGCCGAGGCCGGCGTGCCGACGCTCGGCGTCTGCAACGGCTTTCAGGTTCTGATCGAGGCCGGTCTGCTGCCCGGTGTCTTGATGCGCAATGCCGGACTCAAGTTCATCTGCAAGGATATCCTGCTGCGCGCCGAGAACACGGACACCGCGTTCACGCGCGCCTACCGGCCGGGACAAATCCTGAGGATGCCGATCGCGCACAACGAGGGCAATTACTTCACCGATCCGGAGACCTTGAAAAAACTCCAGGACCGGAACCGCATCGCGTTCCGCTATTGCGACGAAAGCGGCAAGACCGATGCGAGTTCGAATCCCAACGGCAGCCTCGACAACATCGCGGGCGTGCTGAACGAGCGCGGCACCGTGCTCGGCATGATGCCCCATCCCGAGCGCCTGGCCGATCCGATGCTGGGCGGCACCGACGGCCAAATGATGTTCGAGGGCCTGCTGGAAGCGCTGAATGCCGGAAGGATCGACGCCTGATGGACGCGATCACGCCGGATATCGTCGCGCAACACGGCCTCACGCCGGAAGAGTACGCGCGCGTCGTCGAGATCATGGGACGCGAACCCAACATCACGGAACTCGGTATCTTTTCGGTGATGTGGAGCGAGCATTGCTCGTACAAGTCCTCCAAGAAGTGGCTCAAGACCCTGCCGACCGACGCGCCCTGGGTGATCTGCGGACCGGGCGAGAACGCCGGCGTGATCGATATCGGCGACGGCCAGGCCGTTATTTTCAAAATGGAGAGCCACAACCACCCGTCCTACATCGAGCCCTACCAGGGCGCGGCGACCGGGGTCGGCGGCATCCTGCGCGACGTGTTCACCATGGGCGCGCGCCCCGTCGCCAACATGAACGCGCTGCGCTTCGGCGAACCGAACCACCCCAAAACCAAGCATCTGGTCGCGGGCGTCGTCGCCGGGATCGGCGGCTACGGCAATTGCATCGGCGTGCCGACCGTCGGCGGCGAGTGTACGTTCCACGCGTCCTATAACGGCAACATCCTGGTCAACGCGATGACCGTCGGCATCGCCGACGCCGACAATATTTTTTACGCCAAGGCCGCCGGCATCGGCAATCCGGTCATCTACGTCGGCTCCAAAACCGGGCGCGACGGGATTCACGGCGCCACCATGGCATCGGCCGAGTTCAACGAGGATTCGGAAGAGAAACGCCCGACCGTGCAGGTCGGCGATCCGTTCACGGAAAAACTTCTGCTCGAAGCCTGCCTCGAGTTGATGGCGACGGATGCGATCGTCGCGATCCAGGACATGGGCGCGGCCGGGTTGACGTCGTCTTCCTTCGAGATGGCGTCGAAAGGCGGCATGGGCGTCGAGATGAACCTCGATCAAGTGCCGGTGCGCGAGGACGGCATGACGCCGTACGAGATGATGCTGTCGGAAAGCCAGGAGCGCATGCTGATGGTGCTCGAGCCCGGCAGCGAGGAGCTTGCGCGCAAAATCTACGAAAAATGGGACCTCGATTTCGCCGTGGTCGGCACGCTGACCGATACCGGGCGCATGGTTCTGAAAATGCACGGCGAGGTGGTCGGCGATCTGCCGATCCAGCCCTTGGCCGACGCCTCGCCCGAATACGACCGGCCCTGGACAGCCACGCCGAAACGCGAAGCCATTCTTGCGCCGGGCCATGCGACCATGAACGCGACGGATGCGCTCAAGACGCTGATCGCGTGTCCCGACATTGCGTCCAAACGCTGGATTTGGGAACAGTACGATCACATGGTCATGGCCGACACGCTTGGCCTCGGGCGGCCCGGCGGCGACGCGGCAATCGTGCGCGTACACGGCACGAAAAAAGCGCTCGCCGTCACCACCGACTGCACCCCGCGCTACTGTTACGCCGATCCCGTCGAGGGCGGCAAGCAGGCGGTCGCCGAATCCTGGCGCAACCTCACCGCGGTCGGCGCCAAACCGCTCGCCGTCACCGATTGCCTCAACTTCGGCAATCCGGAACGGCCCGGCATCATGGGCCAGTTCGTCGGCTGCATCGAGGGCATGCGCGCGGCCTGCACGGCGCTCGACTACCCGGTCGTCTCGGGCAACGTGTCGTTTTACAACGAAACCAACGGCCAGGGCATTTTGCCGACGCCCGCCATCGGCGGCGTCGGCACCCTGAGCGATGCATCGAAGGCCGTCGGGCTCGCATTCAAGCAAGCCGGCGAAACCGTCATCCTGATCGGCGACACGCGAGGCCATCTCGGCATGTCGTTATACTTGCGCGAGATCGAGGGCCGCGAGGACGGCGCGCCGCCGCCGGTCGATCTCGAGGCCGAACGCGCCAACGGCGACCTGGTGCGAAGCCTGATCCAAAGCGGCCACGTCACCGCCTGCCACGACGTTTCCGACGGCGGCATCGCGGTCGCGCTCGCGGAAATGGCCATGGCCGGCACTCTCGGCGCCGCGATCGATTTTTCCGGCGACATGCCCGAAAACGCACCGTCGCAAATCGCCCGGCTGTTCGGCGAGGATCAGGCGCGGTATATTCTGACGACCGGCGATTCCGACTTCGTGCTCGACGCCGCCCGGAAGACCGGCGTTCCGGCCCGGATTCTCGGCAAGACCGGCGGGAACCGGTTGACTGTGGCGGGCGGAGTCGCCATATCCGTAAGCGACTTGCGAAGCCTGCACGAACAGTGGCTGCCCGGCTACATGGCGAATCCATAAAACACGTCCATAAGCGGGGCCCACACGCCCGAAACGAAAGCATAAAGGGAGACCACCATGGCCATGAGCGCCGACGCCATCGAAAGCCTGATCAAGGAGGCTTTCCCCGATGCCGAAGTCGCGATCAACGACTTGGCCGGCGACGGCGATCATTATGCGGCCAAGGTCGTCTCCGGCGCTTTCACGGGCAAAAGCCGCGTGCAACAGCATCAAATGGTTTATGCCGCCTTGAAGGGCAAAATGGGGAATGAGCTCCATGCGCTGGCCTTGCAAACCAGCGCCCCGGACGGCGCCTGAAATAGATTGGGGAGTACAATCCATGAACGATAATCCTAAACACGCCGACATCCGACGCGAGGTCGAGGAGAACGACGTCGTCCTTTTCATGAAGGGCTCGCCGATGATGCCGCAATGCGGTTTTTCGGCCGCCGTATCGCACGTTCTCACGACCCTCGGCGTCAAATTCAAGGGCGTCGACGTGCTCGCCGATCCGGTGCTGCGCGAGGAGATCAAGAACTTCAGCGCCTGGCCGACCATCCCGCAGCTTTACGTCAAGGGCGAATTCATCGGCGGGTGCGATATCGTGCGCGAGATGCACGAAACGGGCGAGCTTAAAAAAATGCTCGACGAGAAAGGCGTGCAATACGCCGGCTAGATCGGTCCCGTTCCGAAGACAATAAAAAAGGCCGCTTGTTCCGAAGCGGCCTTTTTCGTGAATTCGTGAAGCTTTACCGGCTGTAGAACTCGACCACGAGGTTGGGTTCCATCTGCACCGGATACGGCACATCGGCCAGCTTCGGCGTGCGCAGGAACGTTCCCTTGCGCTTGCCGAGGTCGACGTCGATATATTCGGGCACGTCGCGCTCGGCCAATTCGACCGCCTCGAGCACAATCGCCAGATCCTTCGACTTGTCCTTAACCTCGATGACGTCGCCTTCCTTGACGAGGTAGGACGGAATGTTCACGCGCTTGCCGTTGACCCGGATGTGGCCGTGGTTGATGAACTGGCGCGAGGCGAACACCGTCGGCACCAGCTTCATGCGGTACACCACCGCGTCGAGACGCCGCTCGAGCAGGCCGATCAAATTCTCGATCGTATCGCCGCTGCGCCGCGAGGCCTCGTCGTAATACCGGCGGAACTGACGTTCCGTGATGTTGCCGTAATATCCCTTGAGTTTCTGCTTCGCCATCAACTGCTGACCGAAGTCCGACAGCTTGCCGCGCCGCTGGCCGTGCTGGCCGGGCCGGTATTCGCGAACGTTGATGGGACTTTTCGGCCGGCCCCAAAGATTGACCCCAAGGCGGCGATTGATCTTATACTTCGACTGTGTCCGTTTACTCATGATCTCACTCGTTATCCGGTTGTTGTTGTCCCGATAGGCCCCTCGTTCGATGTCGGGGCGGGGTCCGAAGACCCGCGTTCTCGGAAATCGCTTCTCTTTTCGAGAAGGCGCGGAGTATACCCACCCGCGCTTGGATGTCAAATCGGCTGAAACCCCGATCTAGGGTCCGGACTCAATTAATCTGTCGTCGGCGTCATCCCGGCCGCGACTTTTCTCCAAATCCCCGATTTGGAAAGGAAAGTCAGCGGGCCGGGATCCAGGACGGTCGCTCGCGACGGGCGTCGGCTGGATCCCGGATCGTAAGGATCGCCGCCGAAAACCATCGGTTTTCGGGCAATCTAACGTCCGGGATGACAATGGAGTCCGGACCCTAAACGGGCTCGAGCTCGGTATCCCAGTACAGGAAGTCGCGCCAGCTTTCGTGCAGGAAATTCGGCGGAAACCCGCGGCCGTTTTCCTGGAGCTCGTAATTGGTCGGCTCCTCGGGGGCATGGGCGAGGTGCAGGCCGGATTCGCGCAGCACCCGGTTGCCCTTGCGCAGATTGCACGACGTGCAGGCCGCCACCACGTTGGCCCAAGTGGTCCGCCCGCCGCGCGAACGCGGCGTGACGTGATCGAACGTCAGGTCTTCCGCCGCCGACGGCTCGCCGCAATACTGACAGGTGAACCGGTCGCGCAGGAACACGTTGTAGCGCGTGAAGGCCGGGCGGCGCGCCATCGGGATGTATTCTTTCAGGGAGATCACGCTCGGCAGGCGGATTTCCCGGCTCGGCGAGCAGACAATTTTTTCGTATTCGGAAACGACGTTCACCCGGTCGAGAAAAACCGCCTTGACCGTGTCCTGCCAACACCACAGCGACAGCGGGAAATAGCTGAGCGGCCGAAAATCGGCGTTAAGCACCAGAGCCGGGTAATTGTTGGCGCCCATGAGACACTACATCCTCCCTCTAAACGCGCAGGAAGAATACACATCTGGTGAACGTTTGCCAAATACTTGAATTGCTTGGCTTTGCCCGGTCATTAAAGATTAACGCTCCCGTTAAATCCCGGTAACGTCTTGGACCGTCAGGCAAAAATCCGTTTCAGGAACCGCCGGCCCAGGTCGATCCCTTCCGGATCGATGCCGTGCCCCAAGCCGGGACGGGCATGGGCCTCCACATCGAGGCCGTTTTGGCGCAGCGTTTCAAGGGCCTTGCCCATGTACGCGTACGGCACCACGGCATCGGCGTCGCCGTGCACCAAGAGAACCGGCGGACGCGATTTGATTTCGCGCGCCAACAAATCGGGTCCGATCAGGATTCCCGAATACGCCAGAATACCGGCCAGGGCTTTTTCGCGCCGCAAGCCGACGTAGAGCGACATCATGGTCCCTTGCGAAAAGCCGAACAAGGCAAGCTTGTCTTCGCCCAGATTAAACCGCGCCAGCGTGGCATCGATGAAGGCGTCGAGGATCGGCGCCGACGATTGCGTGCCCGCCAGGCGCGCGGGTTCGCTGCGGTCCTGCAGGCTGAACCATTGCCGGCCGAACGGCGCCATGTCGCAGGGAAACGGCGCATCGGGCGCAATGAAGACCGCATCGGGCAGCGCCTGCTGGAAATGCGGCGCGAGGCCGATCAGGTCGTTGCCGTCGGCGCCGACGCCGTGAAGCAGCAGAACGATTTGTTTGGGGGCCGCGCCGGAAGCCGGCGGTACGGCGGGGCCGTTCAAGGCCGATAAATCCGTCATTTGATCCGTTATTCTTTTAAGTGAACTATGGTACCGAGGCAGTCCTACCCCATCGGCCGTGTTATTGTCACGTCATGTCTGACCCCGTCCTTTCGACCGTAACGCGCTTCGCGCCGAGCCCGACCGGGCTGCTCCATCTCGGCCACGCCTATGCCGCGTTGTTCGCTTTTCGCGCCGCGCAAGAAACCGGCGGGCGGTTCCTGCTGCGTATCGAGGACATCGACACCGGGCGCTGCCGCGCCGAATTCGAGGACGCCCTGTACGAGGATCTGGCCTGGCTCGGCCTCAGTTGGGAAACGCCGGTCCGCCGGCAATCCGAGCATTTCGACGCGTATGCCCGCGCGCTCGACGTGCTGTCGGCCATGGATATCCTCTATCCCTGTTTTTGCACGCGCAAGGACATCGCCGCGGAAATCGAACGCTCGGGCCATGCCCCGCACGGCCCCGACGGCCCGCTGTATCCCGGCATCTGCCGCGCGCTCTCCCCGGACGCGCGCGCGGCGCGCATCAAACGGGGCGACTCCTACGCCTTGCGCCTCGACATGGCGCGTGCCCGCGTCTTGACCGGGCCCTTGATGTGGTTCGACCGCACCCGGGACCGAACCGTCGCGGCGACGCCGGAGATTTTCGGCGACGTGGTACTGGCGCGAAAAGAGACTCCGGCGAGCTACCACCTCGCCTGCACGCTCGACGACCATATCCAAGGGGTAACCGTGGTCACCCGCGGCGAGGATCTGTTCGCAGCGACCCACGTGCACCGCCTGTTACAGGCCTTGTTAACGCTCGACACGCCGCACTATCACCACCATCCGCTGCTCACGGGCGAGACCGGCGAACGGCTGGCCAAACGCGACAAGGCGCTGAGCCTGCGCGCATTGCGCGCGGCCGGGCGATCCCCCGAGGCGGTGATCGCGCTTACCGGGTTATGAGGGCCGGGTTATGAGGGCCGGGTTATGAGAGCGGGTTACGGGGAATTCTTTATAAAGCGTGTTAAAGCGTGCCGTTGATCGCGTAGGCGAGCGCCTTCACGACCTGCTGGGGCGTTTCCGCCACCGCCAGCGCCGCCGCGTCGACTTCCTTGAGGGCGTGCGTCAACGCGGGGTCGTGCAGGGTGACCACCGGCTTGCCCAACGCGGCCGCGTAGCCCGCATCGAACGCCGCGTTCCATTGTTTGTATTTGTCGCCGAAACGAACCACCACCACGTCGGACCGGTCGATCATGGTGCGCGTGCGGATCGCGTTCATCTTCGCGCCCTTGTGGTCGCGCCAGAACGCGTTGTCCTCCTCGCCCAGGATGCGCGCGCCGCAATCGTCGCTGCTGGCGTGATCGGTCACGGGAGCGAGCAGGTCGACGGGCAAGCCCGCTTTCTCGATGCCGTCCTTGATTTGCGCGCGCCAATCGGTGTGGATTTCCCCGGATAGATAAACGGTCCAGTTCCGTTGGGTCATGATCCGCCCTCCTTGGTTGAGGTCAAAGTTCGGTATCGGTTTAGATAACGGCGCGTGGCCGGATGTTCAAGCGTTGCTATCTTCAAGGTAGCATTTCAGTTTTGAAATTAAAACGGAATGCCTCATCCTGAGCCTGTCGAAGGATGGGCATTCCTTGTGATTGCGACACCCTCCCCCTTCGACAAGTTCAGGGTGAGGGTGAAACCGAGACACTACCGCCTCCAACATGTTTTCAGGCGCGCAAGCCGCGCACGCACGCGACATATTCCGGATGCTCCGGCGTGAGATAGCCGTGACGAACGAGGAAGTCGATCACCACCAACGAGCAGTTGAATTTGAAATCGTCGGTATCGCGCACGATCGCCGCGACCTCGTCGATCGGCCACAGATGGAACGCATGAACCTCGCCGTCCGCGTTGACCGGCACGAACTCGGGGTCCAGCATCAGATCGTAAACGTACAGCACGTCGCAGCGCAGCCCCTCCGGGCGCTCCATCCGATAGGTGATCGCGCTCACGGGGCGTGCCTGCGCCGCCAACGCGGGCGGAATTTCCGCTTCCTCCTCGCATTCCTTGGCGAGGTTTTCGGCGACGGACAGATCGGCGGGCTGGCCGCCGGCGACGAGTTGATCGTATTTGCCGGGCTCGATCGGTTTGCCGTGGGCGCGTTCGGCAACCCACATGTGCACGCCGTCCTCCCTGACGACGAAACCGTTCAGATGAACGCCGAACGCGGGCAGGCCGAACAGCGATACGGCGGCCCGTTCGATATCGAACACCGGGGTCGCGCCGTGCGCCAGCTTGGCGGGAAACTTCTCCTCGAACCAGCCCTTGATGTCGCCGCGCGCCTTGAGCGCGCGCATGAC
>JBBDTH010000159.1:13349-17352 GCA_040904505.1 Rhodospirillales bacterium
CATGACGGTATCGACGGCATCGGTCCGCTCGGCGAATCCCTTGAGGCCCGCCACGAGGCCGACCGCGTCGTCGGCCACCTGAAAGACCTCGGGGAAATCCCGCAGGCACGCGGCGAAGTCGTTCCTCACCCAGCCGAGTGCGATACCGTCCACCACGAACCGGCGATAGGCCGACATGTCGTCGATGCTACAGGCGGCGATCCGGTCCAAATAACTCATGCGATTAATCTTTTGTTTATCCGTGTGCCGTCAAATAAGCATGCGCGCGTGCGTTCGACAAGACCGTTAACCGATGCGAAACCGTTGAAATCACGCAATCCTTGTTATTTTCCGGCCCCTGTGCCAGCCTTGCACAGACCGCTGAGGTTCCGAGAACGAAGCGTCATGAAGATCACGATTACCAAATCCGCCGACGATCGCTTCGAGCTGACTTTCGACGAAACGAAAGTCACGCTGACGATTTCGGACATCAAAAATCTTTTGTTGCAAGCCACGAAAGTCCTGATGCCGGACGGCGGCAACGTCGCCAAGCCGGAAGACCGCGCGGTCAATTTCGCCAAGCGCTTCCAAAACGCCAACGACGTCGGCATCCAGAACTTCATCCGCGACGCCGATCCCGACAATCTTATCGTGCTCTTGAAAACCGTGGAGGCGCACGACGCGCTGTTGCAGCGGTTCTACGGCAACATGAGCGAGCGGCTGCAAAAAATGATGGCGGAGGACCTGATCTACAAATTCAAGGACGGCCTTCCCCCGGAAAAGGTCGCGGCCTCCCTGAACGGCCTGATGCGCACGGCCCACGATCTCGAAAAAAAGGGCGCCCTCGTTTTCGAAGACGACTAACCCGGCCGATAAAACGGTTAAGCGGCCGCGGTCCCCTTGCGATCGCGGCTCGGCTGCACGTAGGCGCGCGCGCAATGCTTGGTGCAATAAGGCTTGCCCGGCACGGTTTCATGACCGCAGAACTGGAAATTTTCTTCGCCGGGATCGCCGATCGGCCAGGAACACATGTCGGCCTTCAACGCTTCGAGCCGGACGACATCGCCGCGCGGCTCGCTTTCCTTCGGCGGCGCGGTGATCCGGCGCTTCGGCAGACCCAACCGATGGACCTTGCCGACGACGGCGTTTTTGGTGACGTGCAATCGCCGGCCGATCTCGCTGGCCGGCAAGCCCTCGTTCCACATGGCGATGAGAGCCTGCATGCGCTCCGGGGTCCATTCAACGGCTACCGTTTCGTTGTCTTGAATATCCGCCATTTTTCAATCCCTCGTGGACGTTTGGTCGTGATGGTTCAACCCGATGGGGGCCCGAATTCGGGATCGCTTCGGCCGACTGCGGCCTGTCCCCCGATTGCCTAGAAGGGTACAATATCCGGATAGGTTTTCAATGAAAACCACAATATCTTGTGGATAACTCTATATCTTGTGGAAATTGTTCTAAATCGGCTGAAAACAAGCGAAAACGCACCGTTTCCGCGGCTAGCGGCACTCCGATATACTGGGCCGGTATCCTGGGCCGGTATACTGGCCGCTCCACAACCCGAGCCGAACCGATGGTTAAGCCCCGAAACCCGAAACCCGCCCCGAAACCCGTTTCAAAACCCACTCATCAGGATTGGCGGGCGGCGGCGCGGCGCGAACTCGACGCCCGCGACGACAAGACCCTGACCGCGCACACGCCGGACGGCATCGCGATCAAGGCGCTCTATACCGCCGAGGATCTCGCCGCGCTCGAAACCCACGACACCCTGCCCGGCTTTCCGCCTTACGTGCGCGGGCCGTACGCGTCCATGTACGCGGGCCGGCCCTGGACGGTCCGGCAATACGCCGGGTTTTCCTCGGCCGAGGACACGAACGCGTTTTTCCGCGCCAACCTGGCCGCCGGCCAAACCGGGCTGTCGGTCGCCTTCGATCTGCCGACCCATCGGGGCTTCGATTCCGATCACCCCCGGGTCGCCGGCGACGTCGGCCAAGCCGGCGTCGCGATCGATACCGTCGAGGATATGAAAATCCTGTTCCGGGACATTCCGCTCGACCGGATCAGCGTATCGATGACCATGAACGGCGCCGTTCTGCCGGTGCTGGCGGCGTTCATCGTCGCCGCCGAGGAACAAGGCGTCGCGCCCGAGCGGCTCACCGGCACGATCCAGAACGACATCCTGAAAGAGTTCATCGTGCGCAATACCTACATCTATCCGCCCGCGCACAGCATGCGGATCGTCGGCGATATCGTCGCGTACGCGACGCGCCATATGCCGCGCTTCAATTCCATTTCGATTTCCGGCTATCACATGCAGGAAGCCGGCGCGACCGTCGTTCAGGAACTCGCGTTTACACTTGCCGACGGCGTGGCCTACGTACGCACAGCACTCGCCGCCGGACTCGAGATCGACGACTTCGCGCCGCGCCTGAGTTTCTTTTTCAACGTCGGGATGAACTTCTTCCTGGAGGTCGCCAAGCTGCGCGCCGCGCGCCTGTTGTGGGCGGAACTGATGGCGCCGTTCGGCCCCAAAAACCCGCGCTCCTCCGTGCTCCGCACCCATTGCCAGACCTCGGGCGTCTCGCTGACGTCCCAGGACCCCCACAATAATATCGTGCGCACCACGATCGAGGCCTTGGCCGCCGTACTCGGCGGCACCCAAAGCCTGCACACCAACGCGTTCGACGAGGCGATCTCGCTGCCGACCCCGTTTTCCGCACGCATCGCGCGCAACACCCAGCTCATCCTTGCCGAGGAAACCGGCATCGCGGACGTGATCGACCCGCTCGGCGGCAGCTATTACCTCGAAACCCTGACCCGCGACGTCGCCGCCGCCGCGCGCGCGCTGATCGGCGACATCGAGGCGATGGGCGGCATGATCGAGGCCGTCGAACGCGGCCTGCCGCAACGCCTGATCACGGAAGCGGCGGTCGGAAAACAGGCCCGCGTCGACCGCGGCGAGGACGTCATCGTCGGGGTCAACAAATATGTTTCCGACACGGAAGAAACGGTCGACGTGCTCGAGATCGATTCCGACGCCGTCCGGCAACGCCAGATCGACCGGCTCGCGAGCGTCCGCGCCGGCCGCGACGACGCCGCCTGCCGGCACGCCCTCGCAGCACTCCGCGACGCCGCCCGCGCCAAGACGGAAAACCTGCTGGCCGCCGTTATTGCCGCGATGAAGGCGCGCGCCAGCGTCGGCGAGGTCACGGCCGCCCTCGAAGAGGTGTTCACGCGCTATCGCGCACCCGCCGTCTCGGTTTCGGGGGTTTACGGCGCCGCCTACGGCAACCGAGACACCGGCCTCGACGCGATCCGCGCGGATGTCGCCGCGTTTACGGCCGACACCGGCCGCAAGCCCCGCATGCTGGTGGTCAAGCTGGGCCAGGACGGCCACGACCGCGGCGCCAAGGTCATCGCCGCCGCGTTCGCCGATATCGGCTTCGAGGTCATCCTCGGCCCGCTGTTTCAATCGCCCGAGGAGGCCGCCCAAGAGGCGATCGAGAACGCCGTCCATATCGTCGGCGTCTCGACCCACGCGGGCGGGCACAAGACGTTGGTGCCGCAATTGACGACGGCGCTGCGGGCAGCGGGCGGCGGCGACATTTTGGTCGCCTGCGGCGGGGTCATTCCCGACCGGGACCGCGCCCTGCTGCGCGCGGCCGGCGTCGATGCCGTGTTCGGCCCCGGCACCCAAATCCCCAAGGCTGCCGCCGAGATTCTCGCGGCGATCCGGCACGGCCGGTCGGCACGCCCCGCCGCCTCCGAGATCGGATCATGATTTAGAGCATGTCGCATTCGTTCGTCCTCATCCCGTCATTCCCGCGAAGGCGGGAATCCATCTTTTCCGCGGCATGGACCCCCGCCTGCGCGGGGGTGACGACTCCCTATAAACGCGTCGCGCTCCAGGGTCCGGACTCCATTTTGGCCCATGCCAAATGGTTGGCAATTGTCATTTCGGACGTAGGATCGCCGCCGACAGGTTCAATTGAGTCCGGACCCTAAATCCCGCCTGATTCCCGTC
>JBBDTH010000160.1:0-7021 GCA_040904505.1 Rhodospirillales bacterium
AATCGCCGAAACGGTAGCCGCCGGGCCCCATGATCAGGGTGTTGTTCTTGTGCCCGATCGGGGTGAGAAAGGCGCAGGATGCCGCAACCGCGACGGCCATCAAAAACGGATCGGGGCTGACATTCAAGCGGCCGGCGAGGTCGACGGCGATGGGCGCCGCGATCACGGCGGTCGCGGTGTTGTTGATCACATCCGAAAGGGTCATGGTGATGATCATCAGCAGCGTCAAAACGACCACCGCGGGATAGCCGTACGACAGCGCCAGCAAGCCGCCCGCGATCAGGCCCGTGCCCCCGCTGGTTTCGAGCGCTTCGCCGATCGGAATCAGGGATCCCAACAGGATAATGACGCTCCATTCGACGGACCCGTAAATCTCTCGCACCGGTATGATCCGAAAAAGCGCGTAGAGCGCGACTACGCAGCCGAGCGCGACCGATAGATACACCAGACCGAAACTGGCCGCGAGAATGGCCGCCGCAAAGATGCCGATCGCCAGCCCGGCTTTTTGCCGCTGCAGCACCTGCAGCCCCCGCTCGGCCAACGGCAAGCCCCCCAAGAAGTGAACGGCGCCGCTCAAGGCCTCGTCCCGCCCCAACAGCAGCAGAACGTCGCCCGCCTGGATATCGAGATCGCGGACCCGCTCGTGAAACCGCTCGCCCTGGCGGGAGACGCCGAGCAAATTGACGCCGTAACGCGCCAACAAATTCAGGGAACGCGCCGACCGGCCTTCGATCAAGGCACCGTTCGGCACGACGACTTCGCGCATTTCCAGATTGTCTCCCGTCAACGCGCCCGTGTCCGAATCCGAATCCGTGTCCGAATCCGTATCCGCGGCCGAATCCAAGGCCGCGCGCGCTTCCGGATCGACGACGTAATCGAGCTTCAACGCGCCGGTGAATTTTTCGATGGCCTCGGGCCCCGCCTTCACCACGATGACGTCTCCGGCCAGAATCTCGAGATAGAGGGAGGCGGGCGAAATACGGTATCCGTTACGCCGGATGCCGATGATCTGCGCGTCGCTCTCCTCGGCAACCTCGCGAATGTCCGATAGCTTTTGGCCGACGGCCTTGCCGTCGTCCGCGACTTTCAACTCGGCAATGTAATCCTCGAGTTCGAACAACTCCCGTCCGATGTCGTGTTCGGCACGGGCCGCCGGGATTAACCGCCAGCCGATCAGGGTGATATAGAGCACGCCGACGACCGCGCAAATCAGGCCGACCGGCGCGAAATCGAACATATGATAGGATTCGCCGAGCGCCGTTTCGCGAAACGTGGCGATAATGATGTTCGGGGGCGTGCCGATCAGCGTCACCAACCCGCCGAGGATAGAGGCGAACGACAGCGGCATCAGCGTCAGGGCCGGGCTCCGCTTGGCCTTGGCCGCCGCCTGCATGTCGACCGGCATCAACAGCGCCAAGGCCGCGACATTGTTCATCACCGCCGACAGCGCCGCCGAAATCGTCGACATGATTCCGATGTGAACGAACAACGGCCGCGTCGCCGAAATCATCTTCGCGGCGATGTATTCGACCACGCCCGAGTTCGACAGACCGCGGCTGATGATCAGGACAAACGCGACCACGACCGTCGCCGGATGGCCGAATCCGGAAAACGCCCGATCCAGCGGCACCACGCCGCTCAGCAGCGCCGCCATCAGAGCTCCGAAGGCGATCAGGTCATAGCGCAGGCGCCCCCACATCAGAAGGACGAGCACCAATCCCAGGATCGAGAACAGAATGATTTGATCGACGGTCACACGCTTCCTTTCCGTTCAAGGCGCGGACATTCAACGTGTGGACGTTCAACCTGCGGTCAGGCCGTCCGCCCCCAAAGGCATCCTACTCTATCTTATGCGAGATGTTTTTCACCACCGTATAGCACTCGAGCCCTTCGGTTCCGCCTTCCCGGCCGTAACCGCTGTCCTTGACGCCGCCGAACGGCGTTTCGGCGATGGAGGCGACCAGGTTGTTAATGGAAAGATTCCCCGCTTCGACTCCTTCGGCCAATAGATCGACGTTCTTGGCCGAGCGGGTGAAGGCGTAGGCCGCAAGCCCGAACGGCAGTTCGTTGGCGCGTTCAATGGCCTCGTCCACGGTCTTGACCGGGTTGATCAGCGCCAACGGCCCGAACGGCTCCTCATGCATGGCGCGCGCGTCATTCGGCAGTTCTGCCAGCACCGTCACCGGATAATGATATCCCAGATTGCCGATTCGATTGCCGCCGGTCAGCAGTTTGGCGCCTTTCGAGGTGGCGTCGGCCACGAACATTTCCATGGCCTCGAGACGGCGGCGGTTTGCCACCGGGCCCATTTGGCTTTCCGGATCGAGGCCGTCGCCGACCTTGATGCTGGCCGCTTTCTTGACGAACGCGTCGGTGAATTCCTTGTAGATTTTCTCCTGCACGAAAAAGCGCGTCGGCGACACACAGACCTGGCCGGAATTGCGCGACTTGACCAAGGCGCCCATCTCGCCGGACGCCACCGGGTCGGCGTCGTCGCACACGATCACCGGCGCGTGGCCGCCGAGCTCCATGATGGCGGGCTTCATGTGCTGCCCGCAGAGCGCCGCCAGGTGCTTGCCGACGGGAATCGAGCCCGTGAAGGTGATCAGCCGCACCTCGGGCTTCGGAATGAGATACTCGGAAATCTCCGACGGCACGCCGAACACCAGGTTCAGCACCCCCGGCGGCACGCCGGCGTCGTGGAACGCGCGCACGAGATGCACCGCGCCGCCCGGCGTTTCCTCCGAGGCCTTCAGGATGATCGAGCAGCCCGCCGACAGCGCGCCCGCTACTTTTCGCGAGGGCGAACTCATCGGGAAGTTCCACGGCGAAAACGCCGCCACGACGCCGATGGGATGACGCAACACGGTGTGGCGCATGCCGGGTTCGCTCGGAATGACGCGGCCGTACACCCGGCGGCCTTCGGTCGCGTCCCATTCGATGATCTCGCAGCCCCGGGCGACCTCGAGCTTGGCATGCGCCAGCGGCTTGCCCTGCTCCAGGGTCAGCGTATAGGCGATGTCGTCGGCCCGTTCGCGCAAGAGTTGCGCGGCCTTCAGGATGATCTCGCAGCGCTTGGCCGGGGACGTCTTGCGCCAAACCCGGAATCCCTCGCTCGCCGCCGCCACCGCCGCGTCGAGATCGGCCGTGGTGGCATGGGGCACGACGGTGATTTCGCTCTCGTCGGACGGATTGATGAGCGGCTCGCCGTCGGCGCTCTTCCAAGCGCCGCCGATGCAGAGTTGCAGCTCGGGATAGGACGTCATAACGGGTTTCTCCTTTGGGTTTTTAATATCGCGGGATAGATAACTTGTTTAGTACATTTGGATGTCGCATCGGGGCGGTTCAATACGGCACAATAACGATTTAACGCACATATTGCCGTTTCAGGCCCCAGACGCATCGCAGACGCATCGGGAAAATACAGGGAATCATGCCGATGATCACCCCCATAGTCGAAGGACGCCTAAATTCGGTCCCGCAGCGCGCACAAAGCAGACCCGTGGCCCGGTCATGGCGGGTTTATGGCGGGTTTATGGCAACCCCTGCACAATAAGCACCCCAAGGGTAAGGGCATACAGCACCAGGACCAATATACCCTCGAAGCCGATGTTGCCGATCCCATGTTTCTCGCGGCGCAAAAGCCCTAAAAGCAAAACGGCGGTCATCAGGATCGTTATGGAGATGAGAAAAACATGTTGCCGTTCCAACACATGATAAATCGATCCGGTTCGGTAGGCGATATCGGAAAAAGCGACGAACAGGACATCGAACGAGTTGCCACCGAGGATATCGCCGATGGCCAAATTCAACGCGCCCTGACGAACAGCGGAAAGGCATGTCACCAACTCGGGCAATGACGTTACAACGGCGGTGAAAACAGCGCCGATTAAAGTCTCCGAAACGCCGAAACCCTTCGAAAGGGCGATCCCGGTTTGAGACAACGCGTATCCCGCCGTTCCGACAACGGCGCCGTAAACCGCGAAACGGCCCCACAACGATACCGGCGAGCCATGAATATCTTCTTTCGGCGGTTTTTCCTCGGTTTGCGTCGCGCTTGTCTTGCGGGGCTGCCACATCGGCAGTTTATAAGCGTGCCGAATGAGCCTCAGGCCGCCGATATAGGCCGCCGGAATAACGATCGAAGCGGGGTGAATGCCCCAAACCGTCCACGGCGGCATCGTCATAACGACCAACGGCATCGATAGCAGCGCGATCAGCAATGCGCCTTGAACGAGACTGGCGGCCGAAGCCGCCGAATGTTCGAGATTCGCTTTCCGGTAGAAGATATCCGCAATCACGAGAAACGCCGTCTGTGCCGGAATTCCCCCCAAGGCATTCGCCAGCGCCAAGTTCGGATGGCCTTGGGCCGCCGCCGCGGTCGAGGTAACGGTGCCCGAAAGCGATGTGATGGCACCTAAAAATAAAGCGCCGAAGAACGCTTCGCCGAAACCGGTTATTTTGGCGAGCGTAGCGGATACCCGGGTCATGGCGACGCCGCAAAAAAGAATCGAAACCGTCGCGGCGATAAAAACCGCGATATTTGCCGGCAGGGGCCATGAAGCGGGGTCGAGCATGCCGGAATCCAAGACTCAGCTCATCCGGCCGCCACACCGGCCCATGGCCATCCAAAACAGGCCCGTGGTCGTCCGGACGGCTTCGTGCCATGTTTTTATGAACGTCGCATCCATCATATATCGATCCTTAAAAGCGCGCCGTTTTACCGACGCAGATCGGACTCAAATTTCCGCCATCACGGGCAGATGATCGGACGCCGCTCGGGCGATGCCGGTCCCGACCGTCCACACCCGCGAAATCAACCCGCTCGGGCGCCATAAAATTCGGTCCAACGGCATCACCGGCAGCCGCGCCGGATAGCTTGCCACCCGGGACCGCCGCGCCGGCTCCATACCCAGCATCCGAACCAGCGGCGAGGATTGCCGCCACTCGTTGAAATCGCCCATCACCACCGTCGGCACTTCCGACTCCAGTTCCAGCCTTTTCCGCAACTCCTCTGCTTGAATCCGGCGTTCCCTACGCTTGAGGCCGAAATGAACGGCCAAAATACGCAACGCGCCACGGGGAGTCTCGATGACGGCATCGATGGCATTTCGAGATTCACGGCTGCCGACACTACTATCCACGATAACCGACGAAATAATCGGATAGCGGCTCAGGAGGAGGTTCCCATAGCGTTGCCGGTTCGTATCGATGGTCGGTGCGGCAATTGCCTCGCCCCCGAAACAATCGTGAAAGAATTCGAACTGATCGGGGCCGTTTTGATCGACCGGCGTCCCAACCTCCTGCAAGGCGATGACTTGAGCTTGCATTTCATTGAGCACGGTCCTTACCCGTCCGGGGTCGTATCCGCGATCCGTTCCGATGGCCCGGTGAATGTTATAGGTGGCGATGAGCACGGTTTATGCGTCATTACTTTCGGATCGACGGCGAGCGCGCCACCGGGTTACGAGAATCTGCAAGCCGACGGACAACCCCAGCCACGCGAGCCCAGCAAGAACCATGATCGTTAAATTCAAGGGAGTCGGATGCTGCCACACCCGCCGCAAGGTGTCGCCGAGGGCCGTCATCACGGCAATGCCCGGCGCCATGCCGACGGCAGTGCCGATCAGATAATCGCGAAACCGGATATGGGCCGCCCCGGACACCAAGTTGATCAAACTAAAGGGCGCCAAAGGAACAATACGGCTTGTGATGACAGCCAATATGCCCTTGTCGGAAAGTTTCCGGCTGATACGATTGATGCGCTTGCCCATCAAATCGCGCAATTTGATCCGCCCCGCGAAGTCCCCGATAAAAAAGGTAACGGTGGCGCCCAACAACGATCCGGTAAAGGCATAGAGAAATCCCCACCAGGGGCCGAACGTCAGCGCCGTTAAGGCGATCAAAGCCGTAATCGGAAAAAATACGATGCTGGCTAGGATATAAATCAGCGGAACCGCCGCGAACGTAAAAGGGCTTTCCCTGACCGCCGCCAAAAACGGCTCCGCGTTCTTATAGTCGGTCAGCTGAGCTAAGGGCGTGAACTGCCAGATCATAATCAATGCCAAGACCGTCAAGCCGATCAGGCCTACCGCCAAAATTTGATAACGCCGCAGCTTTTTCTCCTTGGCGCCGTACATGTCGCCGACAAACTCTTCAGGGACCAAGGGGCCATCGGGATCGGCGACGGACCGCAGCGACTTCGCCCACTCGCCGTCAATCATGATATCGTCCTGAATGGCCTTGAGATTACGCTTTTCTCCGGTGATTCCGTCAATAACGGCAAGGAGAGATTCGTCTCGCCGATAAATTTCGGCCACCGTCGCGATATCCGTCCCCAGGTGTTCGGCCAACAAATCGTTTCGAATGCGGCAAATCGCTTCGCGCTGACTCTCGGTTTGTGCCTCAAAGGCTAAATCGCATTCGCTATCAAGTCCCATGGAACGATTGCTCAAGTTCGACGAGCCGACTCGCAGGAACGAATTGTCCACGATCATGACTTTAGAGTGAATGTTCACGGGAGTTTCCTTGCCGTCGTGAACAGCCGTCGCATAAAGCAGGCGAAGCCGGCTTTGGTCGATGGCATCGATCAATTTTTTCTCGAAATCGATCCGTCCGCTTCCCATGCTTTGATCTTCGACCCATTTGCCGCTCGCGCCGCGGCTGATAACGACGACCTCCAGCTCCTGATTTTCCTTCATGCGTTTGATCAGAGCATCGACAATGCGCGTCGAGCTGAGATACTGGTTTTCGATATAAATGGACTTTTGCGTGGCTTCGATAGACTCGACGTAAAGCCGTTCGATTTCGCGAACTTCTTTCCGATCGTTCAATTCCGGCAATGTCCGGGCGATTCCGATATCGATTCTTTCGAAATCCGGCGTGATGAAATCCGGCCAGAAATCGTTGCAGGGGTCAATCGGTGGCGATTTCTCGCATTCGGCATCGCTCCAACGTTCCCGGACCACTTCGGCAAGCGCGGCGGCGGCTTCGCCGTCAACCATCATCTGAATATCGTGAA
>JBBDTH010000160.1:7031-16857 GCA_040904505.1 Rhodospirillales bacterium
TATCGTTCGCCGCCCGGATCGACGCGCCGTGAATTTTCCGGATCGTGATCGCGCGTGTCCCACCGGCGGATGGTTAAATCCAGGCCGCCGCAAAACGCAAGCGAATCGTCGATCACGACGATTTTCTGATGGTGGCATGCGCCGAGGGGGAGGTAGTCGTCCAAGCAAACCCGAACTCGGGCCGGTGTTCTCCACGCAAAATTCAATACCGGCAAGGGCTCCCGCTCCAGGGCAAACAACATCGAATAATCCCAGAGAAGAACGTACACGACGAGACCGGCGCGCCGCTCGACAACATACTCGAGAAGCTCCCGAAGCTTTGTAGGTGCGCCATCTTCGGCGCCGGCCGGGGCAAGATCGACACGGCTGTCAATATCCCAACCGACGATATAGATAGATTTCCGCGCGTTCAAAATCGCGGCGCGCACCGTTTTGAAATAGTTCTCGCCGTCAATCAGAACCGATGCGCGTTCGGCTCTTGCCGTTCGCCAGCACGTTTCACCTTCCTTGAGGATGCGATTCGACGGCATTGCCGCCGTTCCACCTAACCGCTCCGGTCGCTCCGGGGAGAGAAACGCTGTCGTCATTGAACGGTTCGCCGTGCCCGATCACTAATAGAAGAAAAAATAAACAATCGCCAAGGCAACAACGGCAAGCGCCGTTGAAACCGCAAGAATATTCCGCACGCGGCCCGACTTCACCCCTTGACGCATTTCGTCAGGCGATAAGTCTTCCGGATTTTTAGGCTGTATACTCACAATCCCTACCTCATGATATTCGTCACGGACGTTTATTCAATAAATAAGCGGGAACAATGCACTAAAGCGGGAAACCCTCATTTACCTAAGTTAACGACATGCCAATTCAAACATGGGACGTTAAAAGACGAATATCCGCAAGAAGCGCGGGTTTAGTGTTCCGGCATCAACGATTTGGTTCACGCTCATGCCCTATAAAACGCTCGAAGCCTTGCCGAAACAGGTGAGAAACACCCTGCCCAAACATGCTCAGGAAATTTATCAGGCGGCCTATAACAACGCTTGGGAGCATTACGAAACGCCCGACATGCGGGCTCATGACGCCACGCGGGAGGAAACCGCGCATCGCGTCGCCTGGGCCGCCGTTAAGGAGCAATACGAGAAGAAAAAGGACACATGGGTAGAAAAAAAGAACACCTGATCCACCCGCCAAATAGAAGCCAAATAGGAGATCAACATGCCGGATAACGTTTACTCGGTCACGGAACTCGTCGGAACATCCACAAAATCGGTCGATGAGGCGATTCGGCTCGCCGTCCGGACGGCCGGAAAAAGTCTGAGGCATCTGGATTGGTTCGAGGTTTCCGAAATTCGCGGTCACATCGAAGATGCCGACGTCGCTCACTTCCAGGTTAAGGTCAAAATCGGTTTTCGCGTCGAAGACAAATAATCGATGCCGCGCCGCTTTCGGGCGGGCTTATAGAATTTACCCGCTTTTGCCGTGAACGCCCTGTTTGGTGGGAGCCTTATCCTCGCTCTCGATATCTTTTCCCGTCCGGCGGGCCAGCTCGTTGATCGCTTGAAGAACAGGCGAAAGCCGGGCGTCTTCGCCGCCACCCATGCTTTCTTCCTCGGCGACGGCGAGTTCGCGGGCGTCGATCTCCCAGGCTTGCAAAACCCGAAGTTTTTGATCGTCGCTCAAACCGTCGTCGCGCAGGACATCGGCCGGCGAGTCATAAACCAAGGCGGGATCGAGTAAGATGGTTTCAAAATCGGGCTTTCGCTTGGTATCGGACATGTCGTCTTTTCCTTTTTGGGCCTCGCGGGCGGGAACGCCCGGTTGTCGTCGACGTTTAATTCCCAAGAAAATTACCGCAGCTGCCAGGGAAGAACATTGACTTAAGTTAATATCCGGGGTTGATCCCCGGATGGGGTGCCCTGAAAAAACGGCGAACTTTCGCGGAATTAGGTCATTCACATTCGCCCGGATACCCTTTAACCTGCGGATCAAGAAACACAACGAACCGGTTTCGGTCGCCCGCCGGCCGAGAAATCGAGAGGGAGGAGACCCTTTAAAATGAGCAAGAAATACAACATCCTGATTTTCGGCGCATCCTACGGCTCCCTGCTCGGCGCGAAACTCGCACTCGCGGGCCACGACGTGAAACTCCTGTGCCTGCCCGAGGAAGCGGATTTGATCAACAAGGACGGCGTGCGCATCCGCCTGCCCGTGCGCGGCCGCGACGGCCTGGTCGAAATCCATTCCAAGAGCGCCCCCGGCAAGGTGAGCGCCGGCGGCACCGACGAGATCGACCCGACGGCCTACGACATCGTGGGCCTCGCCATGCAGGAGCCGCAATACCGCTTCCCCGGCGTGCGCGATCTACTCGATAAGGTGGCGCGCTCGGGCGTGCCGTGCATGTCGATCATGAACATGCCGCCGCTCGCTTACCTGAAACGTATCCCCGGCCTGGCTACGGATAAACTCCGCGACTGCTATACCGACCCGAGCGTATGGGACAATTTCAACCCGGACTTGATCACGCTCGCGAGCCCGGATGCGCAAGGCTTCCGCCCGCCCGAGGAGCCGGTCAACGTGTTGCAAGTGAGCCTGCCGACCAATTTCAAGGTCGCGCGCTTCGCCTCCGACGCGCACACCCAGATCATGAAGGACCTCGAAAAAAGTATCCAGGACGTCCGCTTCGATGTCGGCGGCGAAAAAATCGAGCTGCCGGTGAAGCTGCGGGTGCACGACTCCATCTTCGTGCCCCTCGCCAAGTGGTGCATGCTGCTGACCGGCAATTACCGCTGCGTCCAAAAAGGCGACGCGCGCTCGATCAAGGACTCGGTCCACACCGATCTCGAGGCTTCGAAGGCGGTCTACGCCTGGGTGGTCGATCTCTGCGTCTCGCTGGGTGCGGCGAAGGACGATATGGTGCCGTTCGAGAAATACGCCAACGCCGCACTCAGCCTTCCCAAGCCGTCCTCGGCCGCGCGCGCGCTGTATGCCGGCGCGCCCTACATCGAGCGGGTCGACAAGCTGGTGCAGACCATTGCCGCGATGAAGGGTGAGAACCTCGCCGCGGTCGACGAAACGGTCAAGCTGGTCGACGAACGCCTCGAGGGCAACCGCAAGAAGGCGGCGGCGCAGTAGGCTGCCCGGAAGCATCACATGATATAAAATGCGGCAGGCGACGCGAGCAGCGTCGCTCCCGCTGTTCCCGCCGCCAAGCGCGGCGCATAGGCCAGCAGAAAAACAAAGCCGAGCGCGGTGGCCGTCAACACGCCGAACCAGGCGACCGATCCGCCAGCCCATCCCCACTGCGAGACGCACGCTATAAAAGAGAGCGCGAGGCAAACGGCTCCCACTAAACGCGACGCCATGCGTGTCTCGCGCCGTAGCGGCGTCGATGCGTCGGACCACACCCGGCGGGAGTGCTTACGCATCGCCAGCGCAAACGCCGCCCAGGCCGTGTATGACAGAAGAAATGCAGCCGCGATTTCCATGGTCATATCCGTCATGCCCGTCACGCCGGCACCGTTTGCTTGGCGCTCCGTCGATTTTTACGCATGCGTGACAGGGCAACCCACGCGAACGCCGCGCCGAAGCCGAACATGGTCAGATCGAACCCGGCCAATTCCCACGCGCGCGCGGGCAACGTGACGCCGAGGTGCTTGTCGGTCGTCAGTGCGTTCAAGAGCGGCAGCAGGCCGAACGCGCCCGCCGCGAGCCAAAGCTGTTCCCCCCAGGCGCGAGACGCGGGACGGAAGAAAGCGTGCAGCAGCATCGACGCCCAAACGATGAACATGGCATGCGCCTCCCAGGCGGCGCGGCCTTCGAGGCCGACCGGGATCAGCCGGTTGGCCCAGAAGAAGGCGGCGACGGCGATCGGCAGCCCGGCGACGGTGCCGATGTTCAGCTTTTCCACCAGCCTGAAGCCGACCGTGCCGCCGGTCTTGGCGCGGCGCTTCGCCGTCCACAGCACAAGTCCCGCGCCGATCATCGCCGTACCCATCAGCGCCGTAAGAAAATAGAGCCAGCGCAGCGCGGGCCCCGCGAACAAGCCCTCGTGCAGGCCGAGCAGCGTCTGCCAGGTCACATAGGATGCGGAATGGGGGTTGGATGCCCGCAGCAGTGTGCCGGTCGTTCCGTCGAACCGCAACTTGGTCCGCTTCCGCGACGGCACGAGTTCGCCGCCGGCGATGACGACGCGGGCATTCGCGTCGCCGGGATTGTAGATGTTGAGGTAATGTACCCCGCCCGCACCCATGCGCCGCTCTGCGTCTTTCACCAGAGGGCCGAGCGGCGCCAGCGCCGCGGGCGGGCCGGCGCGCTCCGGGATGTCATCGCGCCCGGACAACTCGTCGAAATAGACCCGACGGTTCTCCTCGCCCGCGCCGTACGTCGCCGCGACCACCGGCGCCATGTAGAGATAGGCGAAGAAGATCAGCCCCGAATAGGTGATCATCAGATGGTACGGCAGCGCCAAGACGCTTAACACGTTGTGCGCGTCGAGCCAGGAACGCTGCCCCTTATGACTCCGGAAGGTGAAGAAGTCCGCGAAGATGCGCTTATGGATAACGATCCCGGTGACGATGGCGATCAGCATGAACATGGTGCAGACGCCGGCGATCCAGTTGGCGACTTTATGGGGCATGTAGTGAAAATCGTAATGCATCCGGTAAAGAAGCTGCCCGCCGCCGGTATCACGGTGTTGAAGCGGCTCGCCGGTGGCGGCGTCCAGTTGCGCGCGGCCGGTTGCGCCGCGCTTGCCGTCCGGGCCCGGGGGCATCCGCCAGAACAGGCGCAGATCGGGAGAGCGGTAACCCGGCAGCCCGATGAACCAGCGTTCGGCCCCCGGCGCCGCCGCCGCAAGGCGTTTCAAGCCGACGGCGGCCGCCCGCTCCGCCGGCATGGCGGCCTGCGGCAAGGACCGTTCCGGCTGCATCCAGCGGTCGATCTCGACGTCGAAATACCCGGCGGTGCCGGTCAGGAACATGAAGAACAACACCCAGCCGACCACGAGCCCGGCCCAGGTGTGCAGCCACCCCATGGATTGGCGGAAAGCGTTCTTCATCGGGCGTTCTTAACCAAGCCGTTCTTCATGGCGTCGTGATCGGCCCCGTCAGCCAGGCGAAAGCGGCGCAGGCCGCCGCCGGCACCAGCAGGCCGAACCACATCCGCCACAGGGAGCGCGCGGCAAAGGCCCACAGGATCGCGGCGGCGTAGATGGCGAAGCTCGCCAGCAGGCCGGTCAGCACGGCATCGGCGCGCGGCATCGGCAGGACGAAGGACAGCCACACGGAAAACGCCGCCGCGAGCGCGTAGCCGCCGGCGATACCGGCGGCCAAGCGGGATGCCAGGTAGAAGTATACAGGGCTCAAAACGGCCTCCCCCTCTTTCATCGCTTTCATCGGTCTTGCCGGTCTCATCGACACCTCGCGGCCGCGCCAGTATCTGCCGGCACGGCACGCTCTCTATAAGTAAGACGTTTGAGGGAGCAGAAATTTATACGTCCTGCTCACAAAATCGCCCCCGGCGGCGACTTATCCACCGTTTTTCGCAACCAAAGCCTGCAAAAACGGCAGCCGCCGGTGCGTTCCTTAAAACGTCAATTGTAGTTTTCCGAGAATCGTCAGCGGCTCTCCGGGGTAGAGTTGCGTGCTGCCAATTGGGGCCTCGATATAGTACTTATCAAACAAGTTATTGATATTTAAGGACGCATTAAGATTCTCGTGAATCTTGTAGCTGACGCGCGCGTCGACGCGTGCATATCCCGGCGCTTCGAAGCTATTGTTCAAATCGCCTTCCCGCCGCCCGACGACGAACACGCCGCCGCCGAGCTTTAAGCCGCGCAAGGGCCCACCTTGTATGGTGTAGTCGCTCCACAGGCTACCGCTTAGAACCGGCACGTTCTGCAAATTGTTGCCGACTTGGAAGGTGTTATCTTTCGTAATTTCGGAATCCATGTACGTGAACGAACCGAAGATTTTCCAACCGGACAAAATTTCACCGCTCACGTCCAGCTCGATCCCGCGGCTGCGTTGTTCGCCGGTCTGAATCGATGAGTTGGAGTCATTGGGATCGGCGGTCAACACGTTTTGGCGCGTCAACTGAAACATCGAGAGCGTCGTCGACAAACGGCCTTGGAGCCAGTCGCGCTTGACGCCGACTTCGATTTGCTCGCCGAATTCGGGTTTGTACGGATCGCCGTTGTTATTGATTTGAAACACGAACGGATCGAAGGATTCCACATAGCTGGCATAAAAGCTCAAATCCTTGACCGGCTGGAACACCACACCAACTCTGGGGGAAATCTCCTTATCCGTTGCATCGTTGACGAGTTGACCGTTTCTTTCGAATTGGGTCGTGGCATGATCGAGCCGCCCCCCGAGCAAGAGCTTCCAATGCTCACCAAACGAGATCAAATCCTGAACCTGAAGCCCATAGAAATCGATGGCCCGCTTTTGCGGCGCGTTGGCGGAAAAGGTTCCGGGCGTTGCGCCGTAAACGGGATTAAAAATATTGATCGACGCCAAGGTCGCCTGACGGAAATCCGAATTAAAACGGGTAACATTTCCGTCGAAACCGAATAGGAGTTCATGGCCGATAAATCCGGTCTTAAGCTTAGCCGTCAAATTCGTCTGCACGGCATAGTTCTTAATATCCGTGTTAAGATCGGAGACACGACGCGTCAGCGTTTGGTTGTCGTTCTGAAGCGACTGCGGATCGGCGCTGAATCGGCGGGCCGAGCTATCGGCGAATCGCAACGTGGTGCGCGAAGACCACATCGTGTTGATTTTATGATCGAGAGTTGCCTGAACGCGTCCTTCGCTCGCTTCCTGCTTCGAAAACTCTTCCCCCAAAAAGCGGTCGCGCGGCAATGCACCGGCTATGCCGCCGACCGCCACCAGACCTCGGTCGAACTGATGCTCCTGATCGTAGTATTCCATTTGCAGGTCGAGGAGCGTATCCTCCGAAATGTGCCATCGAACGGACGGTGCAACGATCTTCCTTTCGGAATCCATGAAGAAGTCACGATAGCTCCCCGAATTTTGGTACGCCCCGTTCACCCTGAATTGCACGGACCCGTCTTCCGTCAACGGATGGTTGGAATCGATCTCGCCGCGATAGAAGTCATAGCTGCCGAACGTGGCATCCAAGTGGTCGAACGGCTGGGACTGGGGTTTTTTGGTGACCAGGTTGATCAACCCGCCCGGCTCGTTTTGGCCATACAGAATGGATGCCGGGCCCTTCAGAACCTCCACGCGTTCAATGTTTGCCAAGTCGAGAAGCCCGACGTCGCCGAATGAGCCCGCCGCCAACTGACCGTCTTTCGCATGACGGGTGGTTTGGAATCCTCGAAGGATGAAGGCTTCGCTGGTATTACCCTGCGTGCCGCCGCTTTGAACGCCGCTGACGTTCCTGAGCGCATCGTACAGTCTTGTCGCATTCTGGTCCTCGATGACTTCCCTCGGCACGACCTGGACCGATGCAGGAATGTCGATGATCGGCGTATCGGTCTTGGTCGCCGTCGCCGAACGCGAGGCCTTGTAACCCGTCACCGGCCCGTAGGCGGACTCGGCCTTCCCCTCGATCGTAATCGGATCGAGGGTCAGCGCGCCGGGCACGTCGCCGGCCTTGCTCAGCATCACGGTGGCGTCGTCGGTGAAGCGCCACGTGATACCGGTGCCGACGAGCAATCGTTTTAGCGCCTGCTCGGGCGTCAGCGAACCGCTGAGCTTGGGTACGGCGATGCCGCGCACCAGGGCCGCGTCGACGGAAACCTGCAACCCGGACTGGCGGCCGAACAGGGCGAGCGCGTCGGTCAGGGGTTGCGCGGGGATGTCGAAATCGTGCCGCTTGGCTTGCGCCTCCTGGACGGCGGCCGAGACCCGAATGCCCGGCGCGGCACTATCGTCAGCCAGCCCCGGCAACGGCCACAAGGCGGCCAGTGTCAGCAGACCGAACGCAAGCCCGCTTCGGCCCAGGTTCCGGTTCGTCGTTTTCGGCATCGGCATCGTTTTCCCCTCCTCGATCGCAATCTTACGCAGCGCATCCTTATTTGAGAATACGTCTTAATTTCATCATCTAAGGGTAGGACGACGGCGGAACCGGATTTTTCGGATCTTTTTCGGATTCGGGGCGGATTTTTTCGGAAAATCCCCGTCAGATCCGATCTAACCGCCGGAAACCAGCAGAATCCAAGGGGAAATCCGACGGACCGAAGCGCCGTGGGCGCCCGCGATGGCGCGCAACGCGGCGGCGGGATCGGCCAGATTGTAGACACCGGTGACGCGTTTCTTGCCGAGGGCGGCATCGGCCATGACGATCACGCCGGGATAATAGCGGCGCAACGCGTCCACCATGGCGTTCAGGGAGTCGTCGCGCGCGACGATCCGGCCCAGCAGCCACGGCGCGATCTGATAGGGCGGCCCGGCGCGGCGCTCGATGCGCCCGTTCCAGGCGACGCGGACCCACTCGCCCGCCCCCAGCCGTTCCGACACGGGCGGCACGACCGAGCCGTAATCGACGCGGACCTTGCCCCGGCGCACGCCGATCGAAGCGACGTCCGCGCCGAGGCGCACATTGAACGCGGTGCTGAGCACCGTGGTCTCGACATCGCGGGCGGAAACCCGGAAGGCGCGATCCGGGTTCGCCGTCACCTCGAAGAAGGCCTCGCCCTTGAGCAAGCGTACCCGGCGCTCGGTTTCGGTGAACGCGATATCGACGGCGCTGCCGGGGCCGAGGCGCACGATGCTGCCATCTTGCAGAGTAAGGATACGCGCTTGCGCCGTGGCCGTGACGTAATCCGCCTCGATCCGCAGCAGCACGTCGGGCACGAAAACGAGCGCGAGGCCCGCCGCCAGGGCGGCAACGGCACCGAACGCAACGCCCCGGCGCGTGGGCGCGCGCTGGGGCGGCAAACCGCCTTTCCGATCCGCACGCCGCCGGAAAACGTAAGGCGCCCACTGCCCGGCATGAACCGGCGTCGTACGCGCCATCGTGTCGTAGATATCGGACGTATCCGCCCAAGCCTTCGCGTTTTCCGGGCCGTCTTGCCGCCAGTCTTCGAACCGGGCACGCAGGGATGCGTTTTCGGGATCGTCCTCCAAGGCGACCAGCCAGCGGGCGGCTTCGGTACTCGCGCGGTCCTCCCCACCTTCCTTTCCCTCTGCATTATCGTCCGCTGTCGCCATGTCGCTCCCTCGGCCCGCCGCTGCGGCGGGTGTTCTTATCGGTCTTTTCGGTCTTTATTTTAAAATCTTCCATTCTATAGACGCCGGCGAGGCCCCCTTTTTCGGCACGATGCCTAACGCCGGTCATCCCGTTACGGTGAAAGGTTATGTCGAAGGCGGACGCACGCGGCGCCGGCAATACGCGATCCCCTCGGCGACGATCTGGTGCGCGACCGTGACCGACACGCCGAGATGATCGGCGATCTCGCGCAACTTGCAGCCGCCGAAGCGGCGCATCTCGAGCGCGATGCGGGTGCGTTCGGGCAGTTCCGCCATCGCGTCGTTCAGAAGGCGCAACTCGGCGCGGGCAGACGCTTCCGCTTCCGGCGAGGGCCGATCGTCACGGGTTTGCCGGGCGTCCGCCTCGGCATCGTGCTCGACGACCCTGCGTTCGCGCGTCAGCCGGCGGCGCACGTCGAGGGCGAGGTTGCGCACGATCCGGTAGAGATAGGCGACCGGTTCGCGCACCGGGCTGCTTTCCGCCGCCGCGTCGAAACGCAGGTACGCCTCCTGAACCACGTCCTCGGCATGCGCGCGGTCGCCGACGATTCGGCTGGCGTAGGTCACCAGCTCGCCGCGATGGGCCATGTAAAGGCTCAAGATGTTCG
>JBBDTH010000161.1:0-16701 GCA_040904505.1 Rhodospirillales bacterium
CTCAGGATCAGCGTATCGCTGGCCGCCGTCAACCCGACCGAGTTGTCGTTGCTCTTGGCGAGGTGAATGCGCGCGCCGTCCGGCGTGAAGCTCGCATCGGTCGTCTCGACCGCCGTGATCAGGTTGGTCAGCGTATTCTGGATGTTCGCCGCCAAGGTGCCGGCGGTCACGCGGGTCACGGTGATATTGCCGGCGCCGACGGCGCCGCCGGTATCGAATTCGTAAACGTTGCCGTTGATCGTGATAGTGTCGCCGTCAGCGGGTATGGCGGTCGCGAACTTGAACGCCACCTCCTCGGTGTAGTCGTTGTCCTGTTTGGACACGGTGAAGGAATTCTGCTGCACCGTGACGATCGTGCCGGAGGTGTCCAGCAGGCCGATGGGATTGACGGTGATATCGCTGCGGCCGTTGTCGCGGAAGATGACGGTCGTCGAGTTGAACGGGCTGACTTGAATGCGATTGTTGGTGACGGTGCCGCCGGTGCCCGGCAGGGTAACGTTGGCGAAGTCGGAATCGCTCGCCTTGACCTTGGCGACGAGGTCGGCGACGTCCTCCGCCAGCGTCGTATTGGTGCTGACGTCGACGCGTTTGACCGTGGCGGTTTCGCCGGCGCCGCCGTTGAAGAAGGTGACCGTCGGCGTGCCGGCATCGGCACCGCCGCCGGCTAGCGTGCCGCCGGCGAAGGAAATGGAGGTGCCGCCGGCGCCGACCGCCGTGATGGTGGCGGTGACGTTGTTGCCGCCGGCCGCGGCATTCGTGATGGTAACCGAGTCGCCGACCGCCAGGCCGGTGAACGAGCCGGCGGCGCCGGTGATCGTCGTCGTCGAGAACGAGAACGTACCGGCGGCGGCCGTGACGGCGGAGAACGTGTCGGAGTCGAACTCGTAGGTGATGCCGTCGATCACGACCGTCGCACCGTCGGCCGGACGGCGCGGGCCGCTGCCGGCGTCGTTGACGACGTTGAATTCGAGCTGCCCGGAGCTTTCGTAGATTTTCGGGTCGGGCAGGGTGCTGTCGTAAACATTGAGAACGGACGTGCCCTGCGCGGGATCGACCGTCAGGCCCCATTGGTTTTCGACGTCGAATTTATCGTAGACGAAACTGACGTTGTTGCCGTTACCGAGGGAATCGAAGAACTGCACGTCCAGGCGATGCTCGTCGCCGGGCTCGCCGTTGGCCGGCAGGTTCGCGCCGAGCGAGATGTCCGTGGTCGCCGAGGCCGTGCCGCCGACCCGGCTCAGGTTCACCGTGGCGAGAAAGTCGCTCGAGATGATGTTTTGGTTCGAGATGTTCAGGTTCTGGTTGTTCGGCACCACGGCGCCGTCCTGATCGGTCGGCCAGGCCTGCAGATAGAAGCCCGCCGTGTTGCGCAGGAAGCCCTCGTTGTCCTGGAAGAAACCGCCGGCCCGGGTGTACAGGAACTGATCGTTCGTGCCCGGGCGGTTGGCCGTGTTCACGACGAAGAAGCCCTGGCCGGTGATGGAAATATCGGTTTGCGAGGTCGTCGCCGACAGCAAGCCCTGCACGCTGGTATCCTGGCGCGGCCGGGACTGCACGCCGCCGGGCGAGAACAGCGTCGTCGACGTTTGTTTCGTCACCAGCGTCTGGAAGTCGACCCGGACGTTCTTGTAGCCGACCGTGTTGACGTTGGTGATGTTGTCGGAGATCGCGCTCATGGCGCTGCTCTGGGAAATAAGCCCTGAGACACCTGATGATAATGCACCGAATAAGCTCATTTTCTTTTCCTCCGCCTTACCGGCTGAAACGCCTCGAAAATACTTGTTTCACCAAACTCTAAACTCTTACGACTGCCCCTCTTCCGGGGTTTTCGGTGTTTCCTTGATCGACAAGATCGAATCCATGCTGACCGGCGTGGTGCCCAGGAACAGCGTGAGAACGCCGTTGTCGATGCCCGCGCCGGTGACGCGCCCGAAGATGGAATGTTCGACATCCATAAGGTTGCCTTGCGCGTCCTTGGCGTTGACGGTCACCGTATACTGTCCGTCCGGCATTTGGTTGCCGAGGTTGTCCTTGCCGTTCCACACGAAATTGTGCTTGCCGGGGCTGAGTTCGCCGGTTGCCGTGAACACGTTCAGGCCGGCCGCGCTGCGAACCGAAATCGTGGCCTCCGTGGCGTTGTTGGCAAGCGAATAGGTGAATTCGGCCTGTCCGTTATCGAGCGGGAACTTTTGGCCCGAGGATTCGATGGTGTTGCCGAGCAGGTTCGTCATGTCGGTGACCAGGTTCGCGCTTTGCAGCGAAATCATCTGCTCAAGGTTGGCGTTCTGCTGAATTTGCTGCTCGACGCTGGCGAATTGTACCAATTGCGAGGTGAATTCGTGCGTGTCCATCGGATCCAACGGGTCTTGATGCTCGAGCTGGGTGATCAGCAGCGTGAGGAAATGATTCAGATCCTCGTTCAGCTTTTGCTGGGCCTGCCCGGCCTGCGAGGTCGGATCGGTCGATGTGGAGCCTGAAATACCGCCGAGGATCATGATCCGTGTTCCCTACTTCCTATGCCGTGCGTTACACGCGGACGTTCACGCGGCCTTCTTCGATGATGTCCACGTCTTCGAAATCATCGTTGGCCGCGCTGTCGTTCGTATCGCCGTTTTCATCGGTGTTGCCGGCGTTGCCGGACGAACCGCCGTTCTCGGGCCCGTCTTCGCCGCCGGCCTGCGTGTTTTGTCCGCGCAGATTAAATTCGATATCGCTCTCGTCGAGTTGCAGCCCGGCGTCCTGAAGCGCTTTCACGAGTTCCTTGCCGTCGCGCTGCAACAGATCGAGCGTATCTTTGTTGTTGGCATGAATAACCGCCGAAACCTTGCCGTCCTTGGCCATCTCGAGCTGCACCTCGATCCGGCCGAGGGATTCCGGCTTCAATTGAATGTTGATCTTGTCCAGACCGGCCGCGACGGCGCGCGATATGTTGACCGTGATCTGATCCATGACGGCCTGGCGGGGCACGTTGAATTTGGTCCCGCCGGCGGCTTGGCTTTGAGTGTTGTGCTGGGCCTGCTGGCTTTCTTGCGTCCCGGCGTGCGAGCCGGTGGATGTCGAGCCTTCGCCGCCGCCCGAGGTGGCGCCCTGTCCGGCGGTGTTGGCCGGGACGAGGCCCGCGGCCTTGGCATCGCTCGCCAGGGTGTTGATGTTTTGAGTCGGGCCCGATTGCGAAGAGGCTTGCTGGGCCTGGGCCTGACCGGCGTTTTGGGCCGCGGCGTGCTGCGTGCCCGGATTTTGCGCGATCGCCGCCGGGTTTTGGACGGCTTGCTGCGCGTGCAGCGGCAGGGGTTGGCCGTCGCCGGTCGTGGCGGTGGCCGCGGTGGCGGCGTTCGGGCTCAGAGTCGCGGTCGGTTGCGAGACCAGGGTCGCGGCCTCGTTCGTGACCTTAACGGTGACCTGCGCCCGGTTGCCGTCGCCGATGGCCTGCGACAAAGCCTGAGCCTGTTGCTGCGCCGTCGTCTGGGCGTTGAGTGTCGGGGTGGCTCCGGTTACCGGTTTGCCCTCGGCCCTGGCTTCGACGATGGCTTTTGCCAACGCTTGCAGTTCCTGCGGCAGATTTTGATTGCCGTTTTGGCCGCTCTGCTGCTGCGCGCCATGATTGCCGAGCGCGGCAATGGCTTTGGCGAGACCTTGCAAGGCATTGGCCGTCATTGCCGTGCTCTCGCCGGAACCTTTGCCGGTATCCTGGCTTTGTCCCGTTGTCGGATTGGTTTCGGCGGCGGCGATGAGGCGGTTCAAAATGGCTTCGGCGGTTTGCAAACCCGGCGTAACGACGGACGCCGTGCCGTCGGTTCCGGCGCTAACGGTTCGGTTCTGGGCCGCGTCGGCGGCCTCGGCGCCGTTTCCGGCAGCCGGTTGGCTTTGGGCGGCATCGCTATCGCTACCGCCGGTGCTTTCGGCGCTGGTGGCGTCTGTGGCCGGCGCCGCGGTGTCGGAAGCCGTGTCGGCGGCTTGGTTTTGTTTTTGCGGGTGCTCGCCGGGTCGCGCGGGGGCATCCGTATCGGCGGCGCGGGCGGAGGGCTTGCCGGAGCCATCGCGCGGGTGCGCGTCGCCGCGGTCGCGGCCGGCATCGTCGCGGCGGTCCTCACGCGGGGTGTTGTGGCGGGACTCGGCGGCATCCGGCCGGTTGCGGCTCTCGTCATCGGCAGGGGGCGCTGAATCCTTAGGCGCCGGCGCCGGTTCGGGTTTTTCCGGGGTGTTGGAGCGCACGGGATATTCGGCGACGAGGTTCAACCTGGTGGTGTCGAGACTCTGGCCCACCCGTTGCAGCAGGTCGGCGAACGTGGCCGACAGCGCGCCCAGGTCGAGGGTGGAGGTTTTCCCCTGCTTCCCCTGGATCGGGACGTCACCGGAATTCTTCGAAACGAGAGGCAGCGTATCGCCCATGAACAAATGCCCTTAATGGTCGGTTTGAGCACAACTTTGGCTGGACCGATTTCTGCAAAAGCCGGGCCAAAACGGCAATGTTCCGTTAAAGCATTGAAAATATGGAAAAAAAACTTTAGTTTGGGGCGCGGTCGCGGGAAATTTCCGGCCCGGGCGGCAAAAACGGCGAAAGCAGGTCGGTAGAATATGCCGGGTGTCCGGTATAGGCTCCGAAACGACAGGCAAAACGGTATGACGACATTCGAGCTAGGCGTCGAGATTTGCGGGGCGGTCGAGGACGACGGCCGCCTGATCATGGCGTGGCGCAACGATCCCGAAACCCTGGCCGCCTCCTATCATCGCGAACCGAAAGTCTGGGAAACGTTTCGCCGGGAATTGGCCGAGGATTATTTCCAAAATCCGGACCTGCCGCCGATTTTCGTGCTGGATCGCGGCAAACGCATCGGCATCTTGAAATTCGAAACGGTCTCCCACCCCCTAAGCCTGCGGGGGCGGACGGTCGATGTGTCGATCAACATCGCGCCGGAAGCCCGCGGGCGGGGCCTGGGCGTTAAGGCGTTGCGGGCCGCGCTCGGGTATGTGCGCGGGCGCGGCGTCGACAGCGTCATTGCCGAGGTGCGCCGGGAAAACGCGGCGTCGTTGAAAATATTCGCCGCGGCGGGCTTCGAGCGGGTGGAGGAGACCGTCAAGCATATCGACGATACCGGCGAGGATGTTCCGATTTTCCGGCTCGCCTACGAGCTGACGCCGGCTTTTTGGCGCCGCCGGCCCGTGTTCGTCATTGCCGAGGCGGGATCGAACTGGCGGGTCGGAACGCCCGAAAAGGACTGGACTATGGCGCGCCGGCTGATCGACGCCGCCGTCGCCGCCGGCGCCGACGCGGTGAAATTTCAGACCTACCGTCCGGAATCGGTTTACGTCGCGAATGCGGGCGGCAGCGACTATCTCTCCGAGGCCGGGATCGAAGAGGATATCGGCGATATTTTCGCTCATCTCGCGATGCCCTACGAGATGATCGGGGAGTTGGCGGCCTATTGCCGTGAGCGCGGCATCGAATTCATGAGCACGCCGTTCTCGCCCGCAGATTTCGCCGCCGTCGATCCTTACGTCGGGATTCATAAGGTGGCTTCCTATGAGATCAGCCACGTGCATCTCATCACCCTGGCGGCGAAATCGGGCAAGCCGACCCTGATGTCGACGGGCGCCAGCACCGAGGAGGACATCGCCTGGGCCGTCGACACGTTTTTCGCGGCCGGCGGCCGGAACCTGTGCCTGATGCAATGCACGGCCCGCTATCCGGCCCCCGTGAGCGCCTTGAACGTGTCCGTCATTCCGTGGCTCAAGAAAAGGTTCGGGGTCGCGGCGGGGTTGTCGGATCATAGCCGCGATCCGCTGACCGGTCCCGTGACCGCGGTCGCAAAAGGGGCGCGGGTCATCGAGAAACATTTCACCATGGATAACGATCTTCCGGGGCCCGACCATGCCTTTGCCCTGACGCCGCCCGAGCTGGTCCGGATGGTGGCGGCGGTGCGTCAGGCCGAAGCAGCATTGGGCAGCGGCGTCAAAACCGTTTTGCCCGAGGAAGCCGAGTTGGCCGGGTACGCCCGGCGCGGCCTGCAGGCGATCCGCGCCATCGCGAAAGGGGACGTGCTGCGCGAAAACGACGCCTTTGCGATCCTTCGGCCGGGACAACAAACCCTCGGCGTGCATCCCAAGTTTCTCGGCCGGGTCGAGGGCCGGCGGGCGACCCGCGACATCGGCCTCGGCGAAGGGCTCAAGCACGGGGACTGGGTTGACTGACGCCCGCGCGCTGTTTCTGGATTTCGACGGGACGCTGGCCGACAGCGTGGCCATGATGCGCGCCGCGTACCATAGGTTTCTACGCCGATACGGCCGCATCGGAACGGACGGCGAGTTCACGGCCTTGATGGGGCCGCCGCTTGCCGAGGTGGTCGGCTACCTGAAGGAAAAATACGCCTTGGAGCCCGACGAAGGCGATCTCGTGCGCAACTACCATGCACTGATCCGTGATTTTTATACCGAGGCCGAGCCGATGGCCGGCGTCGGCGGCCTTTTGGAGCATGCCCATCGGGCCGGATGGATCGTCGGCGTCGTGACGTCCGGCGCCGAGGCGGATGTCCGCCGGTGGCTGGACCACTGGCATTTGAGTTCTTATGTAACGCTTGTGGTGGGCGCGGAATCGGTCACACGAGGGAAGCCGGACCCCGAACCCTATCGGGTCGCGATCCGGAAAAGCGGATGTTCCGTATCCGGAGCGATTGCCGTCGAGGATGCGCCGAAAGGTGCCGCTTCGGCCGTGGCGGCCGGACTGCGGACGTTCATTCTAGCGCCCGAACCGGAGGACAAGAGCGATTGGCCTGGGGTAGAAGGGTTTGTAAACTCCTTCGACCAACTCATGAAAACTGTTTTGCATGTTTAACATTATCGAGCTGTCGCCGAACGTAAACGTGACCGACACGGGCGGAGCCTTGGCGGTGTCGCCGTCCGCGCAAGAACGCATCGAGGCGATCTGGCGGCAAGAGAAGGCGGCGCGCGGCGATGCCCTGTATAATGGCCGGGTGTTTAATCTAACGTCGATAACGCCGGGAGAGATCACCGGATTTTACGTGGATTACGCCGCCGTGCTGGCGCAGCACCGCGATCCCGATTTGTTCAATGATCTCAATTTGAGGCCGCTGGCCGTTTGCGGCATCGTTTCCCTGAAGCAGGGGCTTATCTTCGGTTTACGCAACGATAATCTCACGGCCGATCCCGGCATGTGGGAACTGGCGGCGTCGGGCGGCGTCGACGATTCCGTGCGCGGAGAAAACGGCGCCGTCGATTTTCAGGAGCAGTTTCTCGGCGAATTGTGCGAGGAATTGAATTTACCGTCGGATGCGGTCAGCGCGATTTCGGCCGTTGCCTTGTTGGAAGATTTGAAAACGCACGTTTGCGATTTGGTGCTCGATGCGCGTTTATCGATCGGCGCCGAGACTCTGTTCCCGCTTTTTAACGAATGCGGACGGGACGAATACACCGCGATCGACGTTATTCCGGAAAGCGGCGTCAAGGGGTTCGTGCAATTGATGAAGGGCTCGGTAACGCCGGCGTCGCTTCATATCCTTTCGCACAAGGGATATATCAAGTTGCTGGGGTCGGCGGCCTGATCGCGCAGGCCTCAATCGTCCCTGAATAAGGCGGCATAGACGCCATCGACTTCCCGGCCGTCCTGCAGGAACTGATTCCGTTTCCGGCCTTCCTCGATCATGCCGGCTTTTTTCATGATGGCGATCATGCCGGTGTTGGTCGCCAGGGTGCCGGCGGTGATTTTGCGGATATCGGCCTCGGCGAACAGCCAATCGCACACGGCGATCCAGGCTTCGGCACCGAAGCCCCGGCCCCAGGCGGTCTGCTCGCCGATCAGAATGGTCAGGTCGGCCACGCGGTTGGGAGCGTCGACGTACGCGGCGATATTGCCGATATGACCGCTATTCTCCGACGCCGGATCGTCCTTGACGGTGACGGCCCAGAAATAATTTCCGCCGTCGCGCATGCCCTCGAAGAACCGCCGGCAGCTTTCCGAAGTGTGGGTTTTGTGCCGTTGCTCGCTGTGCGCGGTGACGGTCTTGTCGTTGAGCCAGCCGACGTAACGCTCGGTGAGGAACGCTTCGGAAAACGGCTCGAGCGTCAGGCGGGCGGTGTCGATGCGTGCGATGGGGGCGTTCATGAATCCTTCAGCCGGAACACGACCATGACATGACAGACTTGATCGGTCATGGTGGGATGGACGTCCTCGCGAAACGTAACGCTATCGACGTGGCCGTCGAACAGCGCCAGAATTTCATCGCTGGTCGAGAAATCCGTGCCGCGCAGGCTGAACCCGCGGTGTTCGTCGAGTGTTTCGCGCGGCGTCGGATCGTTTTCGTGGCCGATGGCGATATAGGCGCCGGGTTTAGCGACGCGCAGGATTTCCGCCACTGCCTTCGGCACGTTTTGGCTGTAACCGAGAACCCAGCCCAGAACGATCACGTCGAAGGAATTATCCGGATACGTCATGGCGTGCATGTCGCCGAGATCGACGAACGGCGAGTAGGAAATGAGATCGAGGCCGGTGACGTTCTGCGGCGCGAAACCGACGGACAGCAGCGCGAAGATTTCCGATTCCGTGCGCGGCCCGATCGTCAGCACCTTTAAGGCGCGCGCATTGACCCGGAAAAAATTCGTGCTGGTGATCGGGCGGATCAGGATGTCCGGGCGGGCCAGCGCCGAGGCCTGCTTGAGCGCCTGTACGTTATGTTCGATCGTGTTCTCGATCAGATCCCGCGAGTCGGGAAGGTCGAACGTTTTGATGTCGTCCGGCTTCAGCCGGCTGATGCGCGCCGACGTCAGGGCCGCGCGCAGGCCGGGGATGTGCAGGGTTTGATCCGGATACGCCTCGATGTACTTCTGAACCAGCATGACGTCTTCGGGCATGAATTGGAAACTTTTCGCGGGTTTGGCGGTCATGACGGCGTTTTCTCGTCCGAATTCAATTGAAACACCACCATGAGATGGCAGATGACGTCTTTCAGCGACGGGTGGACGTCTTGGCGGAACAGCACCGTTTCGACGTGATCGCCGAAAGGCTCGAGAATCTCATTCGTGTTCTTGAACTCGGTCCCTTCGAGAGAAAAGCCGCGTTGTTCGTCGAAAATTTCCCGGGGGAACGGGTTGTGTTCATGGCCGACGGCGACGAACGCGCCGGGTTTGGCGACGCGGACGATCTCCGAAACCGCCTTCGGGATGTCTTGGCTGTAGCCGAGCACCCAGCCGAGCATGATCACGTCGAAGGAATCGTCCGGATACGGCATGTCGTGCATATCGCCGACGTCGACGAAATCGGAATACGAGATCAGGTCGAGGCCCTTGATGTTGTGGGGCACGAAGCCGGCGGCGACGAGGGCGAAGATTTCCGATTCCGTGCGCGGGCCGATGGTCAGGACCGTCATTTCGGTGTTCTTGGAAATGAACAGATTGAGGCTGCGGATGATGTTGATCAGGAAATCCGGCCGGTTGAGCGCGGCGCCTTCCTTGAGGTATTTCATGTTGTGTTCGAGGGTGTGCTCGACCGCGCCCGGCGTGACGCCTTCGTAGGTATTGAAATCCGCCGGCGTGAGCCGTTCGATCCGCGTTTTTGCCAGCGCCGCCCGAATGCCCGGAATCTGGATCAACTGGTTGGGGTGTTCCTGCATGAAGGCGTTGATTACCCGGATGTCCTCCGGCGTGAAATCGATGGAGGAGGGGGAGCGGAAGGGTTTCTTGTCGGCGCTCATGGCGGCCTCGCGCATCTGGGTTGCAAAACGGGCCCGCAGTAAAGGGTCGATCCGCACCTGGTCGTAAAGGGTATGTGATATCGGGGTATCATTGATAGAACCTTAATATTCGGGTAGTGGGCCAGTTTTCCCTGTATCCTTCGAGACACTCCTTCGCCTCATCCTGAGGAGGGCGCGAAAGCGCCTGTCTCGAAGGATTAAGAGGCGAAGGGGTTCCTCAGGATGAGGCAAACTGACCCACTACCAATATTCGTCGGCATGCGATGCCTTTCGCGGCGATCGCGGGTCTGCTCTTTACCCAAACGAAAGGAATCGGCGGCTACAACCCAAGGGATGCCGGTGTATAATCGGATCGCTTCTACGAATCGTAACGGACCAATCGATGGCGGTTGTTTACTGTAAGAAATGCTGTGAGCCGAGTTCCCGGCCCGATTCCCAGTTCACCAAGGACGGCATTTGCTTGCCGTGCACCTATTTCGCCGAGTTCGGCAAGATCGATTGGGAAAGCCGGCAAAACGAGCTGAAGGAAATCTGCGATTGGGGCCGGGCCAACGCCAAGGGTGCGTACGATTGCATCATCGGCGTTTCCGGCGGCAAGGACAGCCACCGGCAGGCCTTTTACGTGCGCGACGAGCTCGGCCTGAAACCTTTATTGGTGTCGGTCGTCTATCCGCCCGAGCAGCAGACCGAGCGCGGCGCGATTAATCTGGCCAACCTGATCGAACACGGTTTCGACGTGCATATGATCGGGCCCGGCCCGCGCACCTCGAAGGCGCTGATGCAATACAGCTTCAAGAAGGATTGCAATCTCTTCAAGATCACCGAATTGGCGCTATATGCGGCGATGCCGCGCGAGGCCATCGCGCAGGGGATTCCCCTGATGTTCCTCGGCGAGAATCCGGCCTTGCAATACGGCGGCGTGAACGGCTCGCTCTCGGGCGACGGCAACCAGCAGCGCAAAAGCCATACCCTGGCGGGCGCGGACATCGCGCCGCTGGTGAAGGACGGTTTCGACCGCCGGAATTTGTTCTGGTACGACTATCCGTCCGAGGAGGATTTCGACCGGGGCAATCTGCGCATCGTTTACCTCGGATTCTACATGCACGATTTCAACGAGATCATGAATACCGAGTTCGCGATCAAGAAAGGCCTGCGGGTGCGCGAGGGTGCCGACGCCGATCCGGCGGAAACCGGTGCGCTCAACGAAGCCGAGGCGCTCGACGACGAATTCGTTCACGTGAACCAGTTCCTGAAGTGCCTGAAGTTCGGCTTCGGCAAGGTGACCCAGCAGGTCAGCTCGCGGATTCGCCTGGGGCAATTCTCCCGCGAGGAGGCCATCGATCTGGTGCGCAAATACGACGGCAAATGCAGCGACCGCTACGTCAAGAAATTGTGCCGCTACCTGAAGATCACCGAGGACGAATTTTGGGAGCTGGCCGAGGCATACCGGAACAGAGATCTGTGGCAACTCAACAATCACGGCGAATGGGAACTTCGCTACAAGATCAATTGACCGGCGGCGCGGGGGCGAGCGTTTCATGAGCCGGACCATCTGCATTCTCGATTACGGCATGGGCAACCTGCAATCGGTCGCCAACGCGGTCGCGCGCCTCGGCTATGAGCCGCTGGTGACGTTCCGCCAGGCCGACATCGAGAACGCGCCCGCGCTGATCGTGCCGGGCGTCGGCGCCATCGGCGAAGCCATGAAGCGCCTCAAGAACCTCCGGTTGGTCGATCTCCTGAACGAGCGCGTCATGAAGCGGGGCATCCCGGTTTTCGGTATTTGCCTGGGGCTGCAGATGTTCGCGGAAAGCTCGAACGAGGGCGGCGATCACGAATGCCTGGGCTGGATCAAGGGGAAGGTCGAGCGCATTCCGGAAGCGCCCGGCGTGCGGATTCCCCATGTCGGCTGGAACGATCTCGACCGCCGCGCGGGGGCGTTCCTGTTTCGCAACATCGACGCGGATGCGACCTTCTATTTCGATCACAGTTATGCGCTGACCTGCGAGGACTCCATCGTGACCGCGACGGCGACCTACGGGCATCCGATCATCGCCGCCGTCCATCAGGGCAATGTCGTGGCGACCCAGTTCCATCCGGAAAAAAGCCAGAACAACGGGCTTCGGATTCTGCGGAACTTCCTGAATTTCGCCGCGGGCAAGGCTTAGGGAGGACGGCCGGATGCTGAGAACCCGCCTGATCGCCTGTATCGTCGTGAAAGACGGCCTCGCCGTGCAAAGCATCGGCTTCGAGCGGTTCCTGCCCATCGGCAGCCCGGCCATCCTGGCCGAGAATCTCAACCGCTGGGGCGTCGACGAAATCCTGTTGCAGGATATCTCGAAGCCGCGCGCCGGCGAGTCGCCGTCAATCACCCTCATTCGCCGGGTGGCGGCGCAGTGCTTCGTGCCGCTGACGGCGGCGGGCGGCGTGCGGGAGGTTGCCGACGTGCGCGATGTGGTGTTTTCGGGCGCGGATAAGGTCGCGATCAATACCGCCGCCCTCGACGATCCGGCCCTGATCACCGAAGCCGCCGAACGTTTCGGCAGCCAATGCATTGTGGCCTCGATCGACGCCAAGCCGGACGGCCGGGGCGGTTATGAGGTTTTTTCCCATGCCGGCACCCGGCCGACGGGAAAATCGCCGGGCGAGACGGCGCGTTTGATGGAGCGCCACGGCGCGGGCGAAATCCTGATCAACGCGATTCACCGGGACGGTTCCAAGGAAGGCTATGACCTGAACCTCATCCGCCAAGTGACCGAAGCGGTGACGGTGCCCGTGATCGCCTGCGGCGGGGTCGGCCATCCGAAGCATTTTATCGAGGGCGCCGGCGTTCCGGGGGTAATGGCGGTCGCGGCGGCGAATTTCTTCGCTTTCACCGAACACAGCGTGCTGACGGCGAAAGGCTATCTGGCGCAGCAGGGCGTCGGGCTGCGCCACGACACCTACGCCGATTATCGGAACCATAAATTCGACGAGGCCGGGCGGGTGGCGAAACCGTCGGAAAGCGATCTCGCCAAGCTCGTGTTCCGGCACTATCCGGAAGAAGTCATTTGAGATACTGCACGCGCTGCCTTTATCCCGAGAATCATCCGCTCGGCATTACCTTCGATGACGAAGGCGTTTGCAGCGGCTGCCGCGTGCATGAGGAGAAAGACGCCCTCGATTGGCGGCCGCGCCGGGAAAAGCTGAAAAAACTGCTGGCGACATACCGTCATCGCACCGGCGCCAATTACGATTGCGTGATCCCGGTCAGTGGCGCGCGCGACTCCTATTTCATCGTTCACACGGTGCAGCAGGAGTTCGGGCTCAACCCGCTGCTGGTGCATTACAACAAGCATTACAACACCCGGCGCGGCCATCGGAACCTCGCCTACCTGCGCACCATTTTCGATCGCGATATCTATTCCATGGTGCTCGATCCGGCGCTGCTCAAGCGGATCACCCGACGCACCCTCGAGTTGCGCGGCAGCATGTACTGGCATTGCCTGGCGGGCCAGACGGTGCTGCCGGTTCAGGTCGCGGTGCGCTACAAGATTCCGCTGATCATCTGGGGGGCGCATCAGGGCATCGATCAGGTCGGCATGTTCTCGCATCTGGACGAGGTTGAGATGAGCCGGCGCTACCGCAAGGATCACGATCTGATGGGCCTGGAGGCGGAGGATTTGGTCGACGCGGCGGGCGGCCTGCCGGAGCGCGACCTGCGCTCGTTCTTTTATCCGCACGATAAGGACATCGAGTCGGTCGGCGTGCGCGGGATCTATCTCAACAACTTTATTCGCTGGGACTCGAAAGCCCAGCACGAACGGATGATCGATGCGTATCAATACGAATCGGCGGCCCAGAAGCGCACGTTCGATACTTACAACGACGTCGATTGCATTCACTATTCGGGCCTGCACGATTACATCAAGTTCCTGAAGTGGGGTTACGGCAAGGCGACCGATCATGCCTGCCGGGAATTGCGCCTCAAAAGGCTGACCCGGGATCAGGCGCTCGATCAAGTGCTCCGGTACCGCGACGTCAAGCCGGCAGACATCGGCGAATTTCTGAAATGGATGGGGATGAGCGAAGCGGCGCTTATGGAGCTGATCGACCGTCACCGCGATCCGCGGGCCTGGGAGCAGGATGAAGCGACGGGCCTATGGCGGCTGATGCCCGCCGTTTCGGATGTCCGTGCGCCGAAGACTGTGAAAGCCGTAGCGCTCGAGGTCGAGGAGCCTTGCGTTTTTCAGGTCACGGCGTCGAAGGACCCGGCGGCCGACGAAGAAGAATACGCGCTGTTGCACCGCGGCTACGCGGACGCGGTTCCCGCCGCATCAGTCAGCGCATCAACCACGTAACCTGCCGTAATCCCACCACGTCGAACGGCTGGATCGTTTCATCCGGGCCCGTGTCGTGGGTGCTGCGGATCGTGAGTCGGGCTTCACGTACGGGCTTGTCGATCTTTAAATCGATAACCTGCGGCTCCTTGCCGTCATCGAGGATAATATCGAGCGGCGCGGGGCCGTCCGGGCCGAAGCTTATCGTGATCTCCCGGGCGCGTTTGTGGAAATAATAGTCGTCGCGGGTTTCGGCGGCCTCTTTCTCGATGAAGCCGTTGCAGATTTCCACCGACGTTATCATGACGGGTGCCGTAAATCGGAAAGAAACCCAGGCGCCCTCGCAGTGCCCGGCGGCGGTAATCCAGCCGCCGAACGTCCGGTCGCCGTCGATCAGATTGGCCGGACCGAAGGCGTCGGATTTATAGAACGACGAGGCGGCCACCTCGGCTACCTCGGCGGGGTTGGGTTCAGCTATGTCGTCCTCGCGGTTCAGCCTTATCGTCTCGCCGTATTGTCCTCGTCGGCGCACCTGATATGATGTGCGACACTTTGCTCCAGAATATCTTCTCTTTAAGAATATCAGAGGGTACCGCGATGAAAAACGCCGAATTGGCCGCCAAGCTTCTCCGTGAATCGGCGGCGTTTATGCGCGACGTGGGCATGCAAAACCCGGCCATGAAAACCGAGATGAACGAGGCGGCGGGGAAATGCGAGAGAGTCGCGGATCTAGTCGAAAACGATCCGACGGGCGAGGTCGGCGCCGGCTAAACGCGGTTTAGATCGGATCATGATTTATCGGAACCACCGTTCGGTTCCGATAAATCATGTGAATCCGATCTATATTAATAACTTAGAGCCGATTCACATGGTGGTCGGATCGCTGGTTGCCAACCATTTGGCACGGGCCGAAATGACGATTCCGACTAACCATGACCGGCTCTAGTCTTTTTTACGGCCCGGCTAGTTGGAAGATCGCCATCACGTCGCCGTTGCGGTGCCTGAGGGTTTCATGCACGTCATGGCGGAAATACACTTGACCGATATGCCCGTCGAACGGTGCGAGGAGATCGTCCGCGGTTTCGAACCGGGTGCCGTCCAGCTTGTATCCGAGATCCTTTTCGACCTGTTCATTGGACGCCGGCGTGTATTGGCAGCCGAGGGCGATCACGGCGTTCGGGCGCGCGACTCTCAGGATTTCCGAGGCCGCTTTGGGGATATCCCGGCTGTAGCCGAGCACCCATCCGAGAATAATAACGTCGAAACTGTCGTCGCCGTACGGCATCGCATGCATGTCGCCGAGATCGACGAAATCCGAATACGAGATCAGGTCGAGCCCGCGGATGTTTTCTTGCAGGAAGCCCGAGGCGATCAGGTCGAAGATTTCGGCTTCCGAGCGCGGCCCGACGGTAAGTACCTTCAGGCTTTGCTGATTGTATTGAACGTATTGAATATTGCAGAGCGGATTGATCAGGAGTGAAGGCCGGTCGAAGGCGATCGCCTTCTTGAGTGCGCCGAGATTATGCTCGAGCGTGTTTTCGACGACCTCGGCGCCGAAACCGTCGAAGACCCGGATATCCTCCGGGTCGAGGCGTTCGAGCCGGGCTTGGGCGATCAGAATCCGGACATCCGGAATCTTGAAAATCTGGTGGGAGTTCGTTTTCAGAAAATCGTTGATGATCGTGGCATCTTCGGGGCCGAAGGCAAGCGATGCCGCCGGGCGGGTGTTTTCTCGATCGTCAGCCATTCGGTTCTCCGGCGGTTTCCAGCAATGCGCCGTCCTTGACGAACATCGCGTTGAACAGACTCATGACCTTGCCGACGGTCTCGCGCGACACGTGGCGATGATCGTCGGCCCAGGGGTTTTCCATGCAGGTCGTGACCAGCTCAAAGCTCGGGAAGTAATACACGTCCTTGTTGGCCCGAACCAATTCGTCGGCGGCGACCCGTAGAACGGCCTTGGAATGCGTGTTGGCCGTAACGACATGGCATTCCTTGGAGCGGACCGTGGCGACGAACGGAATGGGGGAAACGCTGATGATCAGCTTCATTGCCGGATTGCGTTCGCGGATGATATCGATGAAGGCTTGAATGTTCTCGACGTTTTCCCGGACGCTCAGAACCTTGGGGCGGACCAGGCCCATCAGGTCGGCGGTGCGCGGGCTGCGCGAGAAGACCGAACCGTCGGCGATAAGTTCCCAGCATTCGTTGAGGCCGAGCGTGATGATGAATATCTCGCTTTTCAGAAAAGCGTCCCGGGCCGCCGCGATGTGCTTTTCATGGTTGGCGTCGAACGCGGCTTCCGAGCCGAAAAAGACACCTTCCCGGAAAGGGTCGCCGTATAAGGTTTTGCCGTTGCCGAGGTCTTGCTCGAACAGCAGCTTCGGCAGGCTGCGCAGGCCGAAGGCTTTCTCCGCGAGTTGGCGGAAGCTCGGCGTGTTGAACATGATGCCCCAGTTGGCGGAGAAGCGCGCATAGGGGGTGTCGGGATCGTAGCCGGCGAAGAAAACGCCGTCGCCGTACGTGTCCTCGCGTTCCGTGATCACGTAGGTGAACCCGCGCTTTTGGAATTCGAAGGCGATTTCCTCGCCGAAGCAACTGCCCGCCGATCCGACCGGGGTATCCTTGCCGATCAGGTTCAGCGGTTCGAGGTAGGGTTGAATGTTAAAGAGGGACCGGCC